>JANNHC010000729.1:0-12768 GCA_031404215.1 Acidobacteriota bacterium | reverse complement strand
CAGCGGATCTGCCACGTACTCGAGAATCCTTCCGGTCTGGTCGAACAGGCCGAAGGACGCATCGAACCCACCCAGTGCGGTCGTGGCTGCGAAGAACGTCTGCGTGGTCAGCAGGAACTGAAACAAGGCCACGTCATTGTCGTTGACGAGGCCGCCGGTGATTGGCCCGGCGAACGGATCGATGGAGAAGAGGCCGCACGCCGAGAGGTTCGGCACCAGGCCTGTGCACTCCAAGCCTTGGGTCTGCGCGCCCGAGGGATTCACCAGGAAGGGGGCCGCCTCGAGCGTGCGAGGGGAACAGGCGAGCATCATCAGACTCAGCACGGCGAACCGGCGAGACACACTCATACACACACCTCTCGTGATGGCGCTCGACGCGGGATGCGCGCATTGTGCCAGAACTGTAGGGCAAGCGATCAGGAATTTCACTGAGAATTTGCGGAGATCCCACCTTAGAGTTGAGAGGTCGTCACCTCACACAGCGACTTTAATCGCCCTTGGAGTGGCCAGCGGCGATGGAAATATCCGAAATGATTGGCTGGCGCGGTCATCGCTCTTGAACCGGGCCGGGGACGATGTCGACCTCCGAAGCAGAGAACGAGGTGGATTCAGCGGGCACCAGCACGGACCTCGCTCCGTGGCTCACGGACGCGGCGATCAACCGCGATCGCAACCTGCAGGCGCTTGACGCCGTATCTCGGAGCGTTTATACTCCTGATCAGGATAGCCGTGACCAATCGACATCTCGCCACCTACCCGATGTCCCGGGCGCTCCCGCCCGCCCCGGTCGATCTGACTGACCGCTCCGTGCGCGACCGCCTCAGCGCGGCAGGGCTGCGGGCGTTCTTCAACATCATGGCGCGATGGACCGTGCGTGACGAGGACGCGCGCGCGCTGCTCGGCGGGATGACCAACGGTCCGTATTACGAGCTGAAGCGGAACCCGGACCGGATCCTCGACATCGACCGCCTCACACGCGTCTCGCTGCTCATTGGCATCTTCAAAGCCCTCAACATCCTGCATTCGGAATCGCTGGCCGATCGGTGGATTCACATGGCGAATGCCAACAGGGTGTTCGGTGGCGTTACGCCCCTGGCCTACATGACGCGCGGCGGCGTGCCGGCGCTGCTCACCGTCCGCCGTCTGCTCGACGCCCGTCGCGCGGGGTGATGCGGCACCCGCCCATCGCGGCGCTGAGGCAGACCGACACGCATCGGCTGATACCATCACGGCACTTACCGAAGGGAGAGAGCGTGCTCACCCGGGTGGCTGACAGCGACGAGCATCTGGCGGCCATCTTCGAGCTTGACGGGGCGACAAACGAACGACTCCTCGCGGAGCGGGCCCAGGGACGTGGCATCGGGCCAGACGAGTTGCTCGCCGCCGTGCCGAACGCTGCGATCGTAAACGCAGCCTTCACTCACCCTCATCCGCTCGGAGCCCGCTTCAGTGGTCCGGACCGCGGCGCCTGGTACGCCGCATTCGAGCTGGCCACGGCGCAAGCGGAGGTGGGCTTTCACAAGACGGTGCAGCTCGCCGAGATCGGGATGCCTGACGACTCGGTCACGTACGACGATTACACCGCGGCCTTCCGCGCGGATTTTCACGACCTCCGCGGGGCGCGCGGGTTTCGCGCGTGTCTGGCGCCTGCGAGTTACGAGGCGTCGCAGACGCTGGCGGCGGATCTGCTGACACATGGTGGCCTCGGCGTCGTTTATCCGAGTGTGCGACGCCACGGCGGGACCTGCCTCGCTTGCTTTCGTCCTGCGCTTGTCGCGGACGTTCGGCGAGCGAAGCGCTGGCGCTTCACCTGGCGCGACGGTGCCGGGCCTGTTATCACGCGGGACAGGTAGGCGCGGCTTGTTCGCGCAGACGACGGACAGGCGCCGGTCTACCCGGTCAACCGATACCTGAGACTTTCACCAGGGGCTCGTCGCTACCCGGGCGCCTGCGTCCCCTCGTTTCGGGGTCCGAGCGCAAACGTCATCGTGCCTTCCACGACGACCTTACCGTCCACCCTGGCCACGCCTCGCAAAACCCCCATTCGGCTGCGCAGGCGCCGCACGACCGCCTCGATGACGACCTGATCGCCTGGGTGGACCGGCCTGCGGTAGCGCACGCGCTCGATTCCCATGAAATAGATCAGCTTTTCCCGGTTCTCGGGCTTGGCCAGGATCATAATGGCGCCGACCTGCGCGACCGCTTCGGTCAGGATCGTCGGGGGCAGCACGGGCGCTTCTCCCGGCTGACGGGCCAGGTATCGCTCGTTGAGCGTGACGTTCTTGATACCCACGATGCGCTTGTCGGGTTCGAACTCGGTGATGCGATCGACGAGGAGAAACGGGTACCTGTGGGGAAGAATCCGCTCAATCGCCGCGTAATCGAAGGGTAGTGAAAGGTTCATCGTCTGGGGACCAAGGTATCCTGCGAAGTATAATCTGTATTCCTACCATCGGAAGGACAGCACGTCTAACGTGAGCGAGGCATTCTCCCCAGATGAGGCCGCGGCCGACAATGGTCAGGCCAGCCGTCCGAACCGTTCCGAGCAGGAGCTCCTTACCACCCTGTTCGACCTGGGGCGCCAGGTCACGGCGGTGCTCGATCTCGACGATCTGCTCCAGAAGATCCCGCGGCTGATCGGCCGGCTGATCTCATTCGAGGCGTTCGCGGTGTATCTGCTCGACGAGCGCCGGGCAGAACTGCGCTCGGCGTATTCGGTCGGCTACCCGGCGACCGACGAGCCTGTGCGGCTGAGACCGGGCACCGGACTCGTCGGCGCGGCGGTGGCGAGCGAACAACCGGTGCTCGTCAACGATCTGAAAGCCGATCCACGCTATATCGAGTTCGTGCCCGGGATGAACTCCGAGATTGTCGTGCCGCTCCTTCACAAGTCGCGGCCGATCGGCGCCCTGAACATCCTGAGCCGGCACGCCGATCACTTTACGCTGCGCGACGTGGATATCGTCCGCCAGTTCGGCGCGCACGTGGCGGTGGCGCTCGTCAATGCACGCCTGTTCGATCGAAGCCGGCGCGACGCCGACGCCTTTGAGACGCTCGCCGAGATTGGGCGGGATGTGGCGTCAGTGCTCGATGTGGACGAGCTGTTTGTCCGAATCGCGCAACTCACCAAGCGCGTGATCGACTACCGGACGTTCGGAATCCTGCTCCTCAACGAAGAACGAGGGGAACTCGAGATGAAACTGGCGGTGCAGTACGGCGAGAAGGTCGAGGTGCCCCGTGTCCAGCTTGGCGAGGGGCTGGTCGGATACGCCGCGCTTCATCGCGAAGCGGTCCTCGTGTCGGATGTCTCACAGGATCCCCGCTACATCAAGCTCGTGCCGGACGTGCGATCGGAGCTCGCGATCCCGCTGCTGCTCAAGGATCGCTGCATTGGTGTGGTCGATCTGGAAAGCCCGGAGCTCGACGCCTTCAGCAAGCGCGACGTCGAGATCCTCACGTTGCTCGCGAGCCAGGCGGCCGTCGCCATCGAGAACGCACGCTTGTACGAAGAAGTGCGGGCCAATGAGGAGCGCCTCGAGAAGGAACTGCGGTTTGCGCAGCGAGTGCAGACCGCGCTGCTGCCAGCCGCGCCGCCAAAACGGCCGAAAGGCATCGAAGTGGCCGCCGCCTTTGCGCCTGCACGCGAGCTTGGCGGGGACTTCCACGATTACCTGTCGCCCGATGCGCACACACTGGTCGTCGCGGTGGGCGACGTGTCCGGCAAGGGCGTTCCCGCGGCGCTCTACAGCGCGTTTGCCGCCGAGCTGGTGCGTGGACGGACGTTCCGCCGCCGCTATCTCCCCAACCGGTCCGGTCCTGCGGGTGTGCTGTCTTCGGTGAACACAATTCTGCAGCAGCGGCAACTCGAAGAGTACTACTGCACGCTGTGCTACACCGTCTTCGATATGAAACGGCGCATCCTCACGCTGGCAAACTCCGGCCTTCCGTATCCGATTCGATGTTCGCCCGAGGGTTGCGCCCAGATCGAGCTGCCCGGCGTCCCGCTTGGATCCTTCCAGGGATCGACCTACGACGAGATCACCTTCGCGCTTCACACGGGCGATTTATTCGTACTGTGCACCGACGGTGTGTTTGAAGCGATGGACGCGCAAGGGCAGGAGTTCACAGCGTCGCGATTGCTGGAGGTTGTCGGCAGGTTGCGCGATGAGCCGCCGTCGCGGATCGTGGACGGCATCTTTGCCGCGGTCCATGCGTGGCGTGGAGAAACGCCGCCCAATGACGACATGACCGCTGTCGCTGTTCGCATTACCTCGTAGACCGAACGGACCCGGCGGATCCTGAACGCTCGCGGCGTTCACGATCCACCGGCAGGCGTCACCGCTTGAACGAGATGTCTGTCTGTTGCAGGTGCAGCCCCACGGCCTGACCGCCAAAAGTCGCGACGTCGTTGACTCGACCTTTGACGCGCACGCGCGCCCCCTTGGTCGGAATGCGCCCGCCCTGCGAGACGACCGTCATTTCTCCTGTCCCGTCGTCCACTTTGTAGAGCTTGAAAGGGACCAGCGGAATTCCCCACGAGCTCGTGACCACCCCGTTGATGGCGACGGTCTTATTCTGATAACGCCCCGGGTTGAATTTGAGTTCGGCGACGCTCGGGCTTCGGACCGCGAGCGCACAGCCCGACAGCATCAGCGCGAGGCCAAGCGGTGCGACCAGACGAGCTATCGATCTGCCCATGAGTCCCTCCGAAAATTAAAGTGCCGCGCGGAATCGGCTAACTTACGACGGGATGCGGCGATGCCAGCGCCTGCCTGAGTTACGCACCCCGTTGATTCCGCGCGACGCACAGGGCTACATCAAACCGTGTACCCAGGCGGTACGTCCGAAGTCCCAGCAAAACGTGCACCCTCGCGCCTCCGACCGTCCCATGTGGGGGACGCGGCTGACCTCGACGCGGGACGGCCGTACGGCCGATCAGAATCGGTAGACAAAACCGGCGCGGGCGCGCTGGACCTGGACGGCCCCAGGACGCGACTGAAAATCGTACCCCGCCTGGAACGTCGCGAACGGCGTGAAATCGTAGGAGGCTTTCAGGGACAGTGTATCGGCTTCGAACGCAATCCGATCGATCGTGAGCCAATCCAGCCGGTCGATCCCATGGGTGTAGCCGACGCCAAGCCGGGCCCGCCGGCCGATCGGACCCCCAAGCTCGAGCGCGACTGTATCGGTCGTTGTCGAGTCGAAGCCGACGCCGCTGACATTTCCGTGATAGTAGCGGCCAGAGGCCTCGACGCCTCCCGGCAGGACCACCGCGAGCCCGGGACCCCCGATCCACAACTCTGCGCCGTCGAAATCCGCGCGGCGAATCTCCACGCTCCATCGGGCGCGCCCACTTGCCACGGATGCCTCCACGAACCCTTCTGACCGCGGAAGATACGCCGTCTCGATTCCAGCGAGGCCGCCGGCGCGAAGCCAGGTATTCCGCGTGATGCTCCATTCCACGCCGCCTCCGGCCCGCTGTTCATCGAAGCCGAACGCGGCCTGCGCCTGGCCGCGCGCGAAAAGGCGCACGGCGTCGTTCACACGAGCGTTCACCTCGATTGTTCCCACATGCGCATCCTCGATATCTGCGCTCATATGCTGGAAGTCGTAATCGAGGTGCAGTCGGTGGGCGCGAGATGCCCGGAGCGCGTCGGCCTCCGCGCGCGCGTCCGTGTTTCCCGGGTCGAGCGCGATGGCCCGCAGGAAATACGCCAGCGCCAGCGTCGAATGGTTGCCGGCCCGGTGCAGCTTTCCTTGAGCAGTCAGGACGTCCGGACGATCGGCCGCGAGCGCCTCGGCGCGATTGAGCGCATCACCCGATTCCCTCAGCCGGCCCCTCTCCCGGAGCGCGTTTCCAAGCCCGATGAGCGCCTCCACGTGCTGCGGCTGCACCGCGAGAATGGAGCGATACACGTCGGCCGCATGTTCCGGACGACCCATCCGACCGTGCAGGCGCGCAATCCACAGGCGCGCCTCGATGTCGTCAGGATTCGCCGCGGCGAGGGCCTGGAACTGCTTCAGCGCGGTTGCGTCCGCACCGGAGTTGGCCAGCCGTTCCGCTTCCGCCCGCTGATTTGGCACCTGAGGAGCCGCCTGCAGGAGGACGCCCAGAATAGCGGCTGCAATGAGGGTCATGAGCTCGGATTGTACCTTTACTGGTCCCCCGGCCCTTCGGCGCGCCCAGGTTGATCCGGAGCGCCGCCGGGGGCACAACCTTTTGCGGGAGGGCCTCGTCTCACTTTTCGGAAGGAAGGGGTCGCTTCTACAGGGTTTCCCACAGATTTCGGAGGGTTGTTGATATGAACGCATGGAAGACGGCGGCCGTGGCCGCGGTCCTGGTTGGCGGAGCGGGCATTGGGGCGGGATTCGGGCCCGTCATCAAGGCCCAGAGCCCCACTCCCTCTCGTGCGCCGAGGGCGCTCGAAATTCTGGGGGGGCGCGGGAGCCAGATCGGGGTCTCGATTCGCGATGTCGATGCAGAGGCTGCCAAGACTGGAAAGATGCCGGCACCGGCAGGCGTCGTCATCGAGGAGGTTGCCGACGACAGCCCCGCCTCGACAGCTGGCTTGAAGAAAGGCGACATCGTCGTCGAGTTCGATAGTGAACGTGTGCGGAGTGTGCGGCAGTTCACGCGGCTGGTGCAGGAGACGCCGGCGGGCCGCAAGACCCAGGCGGCCGTCATGCGAGATGGGCAGCGGGTCAGTGTCACGGTGGAACCGCGCGAAAGCAACGGCTTCAACGTGCGGGGCGACTTTGACGCCGTTCGCGCCCTGCGCGATCTGGGCCGGGATTTCGGCCGCCCTGAGCCGCCCCCACCCCCGGCACGGCCGCCTGGTCCGGCCCCCCCGGTGCCGCCTGTGCCTCCCGCCCCCCCGATGTTTCCGGATATCGAAGGCTTCGTGTGGCGAAGCGGCAACAATCTCGGCATCACAGTCGGCGACCTGCCGGACCAGCTCGCCGACTATTTCGGAACGAAAGACGGCGTCCTCGTCACGTCGGTGACGGACAGCTCCGCGGCCTCCAAAGCCGGGCTCAAAGCCGGCGACGTCATTACGTCGTTGAATGGGGTGCCGGTGACAGAGCCTTCTGATCTCCGTCGTCGCGTTCAGCGATTGCAGGATGGTGATGAACTGACAATGGGCGTGGTCCGCGACAAGAAGACGCTGACGCTGAAGGGCAAGATGGAAACGCCGCGCAGCCGGCGCACCTATCGATCTCTGATCTGACTCACGTCGCGACTACATCGCGTCGGCCCTGGCCTGCGCGCGGGTTGAGGGCGGCCCCACGAGTGTTGCCAGCTGGGCGGCAACGATCGCGGCGGCCGCCAGCTTCATGGAATCCTTCTCACCCCGGTGCCTGACCTCGGCGGCGATGACACCCACACATCCGGCCGGCGTGATGAGTGGCGCCGCTATCGCTCCGTTCGAGACGGCGTCGGTCTCGACTGTCTGCATGAGCGAGGTGCGGAACGCCGAGGCGGTCACGTTTTCGGCGTCTCTCAGGATTGTTCCGAGGCGCGCGACCATCTGTTGTGAGTAGCCGTGCGTCACGATGGGGCTGAGTTCGCGGCCGTCGGGATCGGCAATCCAGAGGACGACGCCTGGCGCGTCCAGGACCTTTGCCGCGCGACCGAGAATTGCGGGGAGCGCGCGTGTATCCGCCACCTGCGCGAGATCGGTGCACAGGGATGCGACCATTCCAAGATCGACAGACGGCACCGCAACGAGACTCTGACTCTCTGGATTCGTAAAAGGCGTCCGATCGACCGTCAGCCCCAGGTTCATGGAGGTGGCCGCGGTCGCGAGTCCCCGATCAGGCGTTCCCTGGGCCGGCGAAACCGGGACAAGCAGCAAGGCCACGACGAACCCGACCACAGCGGCTGCGCCGAGGGCGACCATTCCCTCGCGCCGTGCCGACGCAATCGCCAGTTCGCGCGCTTGCACCTCGGCGGTGCGAGCGTGATCGACCGACGCGATCATGGCGCCGGTGATCTCGAGACCGTCAGCGAAGATCAAATCCGAGGCGAGCAGCTTCTGTCCGCCTCGCGTGTAGTCGCGAGCGCGGCGATCGACCTGTTCGAAATCCTGGAGTGCGCTTGATGCGCTGTCGATCCCGGATTGTGCCAGCGGCGACGTGGCGTGAAGGCGCGCATCATCGAGCGCACTCCGCACGGCCAGCGTGGCCGCCGCGGCCTTCGAGATCCAGAACTCGTCGCCCTGGCCCGCGGCCACGTACGCCTGCTGTGCGGCGCGGAGATCCAGTACCCCGTGTTCAACGGCGAAGGCGGCGGACTCGAACGTGCGCGCGGCACGGGCGTCGTGCCTCGCGCGGGATTCACCGGTCCAGAACCAGTACGCCGACACGCCGCCTGCCAGGACGAACAGAGCCACGAGCGCCAGTCGCACCGCCACGCTTTTCATCCAACCTCCGTAACGGCGATGTTGAACGTTACTATAGCAAGGTTCACGCGCCTCGACGGCGGCAATAATGAAGCGAGCGATCTCGATCGTTGCGATCATCAATCCGATTTCCGGCACGGGCGCGGATCCGGCTGCCGCCGCGCGACGCGTCGCGCTCGTGCATGCCGAAGCACAACGCCGCGGGCTGTCGGCGGACATTCATTTGACAGAGCGCGCGGGCCACGCGCGCGAGCTCGCCCGCTCGAGCGCGGCGGCCGGTGTCGATCTCGTGATCGTGTGGGGTGGCGACGGCACGCTGAACGAAGCGGGGGCCGGGCTGCTCGGATCCGCGACGACGCTCGGACTCGTGCCGGCCGGATCGGGAAACGGCCTGGCGGCCGCCCTCGGAACGCCACGGGACCCGCGCGCGGCTCTCTCAGCGGTGTTCGACGGCGACACGCGCACGATTGACGCAGGGTTGATGGGCGGCCATCCATTCTTCAACATCGCCGGGATTGGCTTCGACGCGCGGGTTGCCAGGCTGTTCAACGCGCGCGGCGCGGGCCGGCGCGGCGGATGGCCCTATATCGTGATCGGCGTCCGCGAAGGCTGCCGGTACGGTGGAATGGATTACACTCTCGACCTTGACGGCGAGAGACGACGCGTGCGCGCGCTGCTCATCGCCTTCGCGAATGGGCGCGAATACGGCCTCGGCGCGCGGATTGCGCCTCTGGCGCAGCTCGACGATGGCCTTCTGGATGCCACCGTGGTCGAAGAACGCGGGATACTGACGCGTTTCTGGCACGCGCGGCACATGGCGCTCGGCGCGCCGCACCGCGCGCCGAATGTGACGGTCCGTCAGGTCCGCCACGCCGTCGTGGACGCCGAGTTCCCGCTGGAATTCCATGTGGACGGAGAACCTGGCCTCGTGCAGGGGCCGGTCGAGGTGCAGATACTTCCGGGTGCGTTGAAAGTACGGACGGCCCGTCTCAGCTCTTTGGTTTGAGGATGGCGTAGGCAGGCAGGCCCGGTGCGGACAGCCGTTGCAGCAAGTCTCTTGCGGGTTGGGCATCCGGATCTTCAGCCTGATACTTGATCTTCACGTAGCCCGACAGCGCGGTCCTGACTTCGTCGCTCGCCAGGGTCGTCTTGTCCATCGTGAGGCAGTTCTTGCACCACGTGGCCCAGACGTCGATGAGAACCGGCTTGTTCTCGCGCCTGGCGACGGCGAGACCCTCGGCGAGCGACGAGTGCCATCCCGCCTTGAGCTGTTCCTCCACGCTCGACGCGACCGCCGTCGGATCGACCCACCGGTTGGCAAAAAGCGAGTACGCCTGGACGCCGTAGTACGCGGCGGTTGCCAGAATGAAGAGGCCGAACGCCTGCTTCACCCGAACCATCCACTTGCCGGGCTTCGGCAGCGCGGCGATGCCGGCGCCGGCGATCGGCCAGGGGATCGCCATCCCGATCCCCAGGCAGAACGGGAGCGCGAGCGCGATCTTCGTGCCCGTCGCGTACAAGTTGCTGGAGAACAAAATGACCTGGATGACGACCGGAGCGACGCACGCGCCTGCGAGCAATGCCGCGATGGCGCCCATGCTGAACGCCAGCATCACGCTGCCCCGGCTGCCGGCGCCTCCGAGCCGGCTCGAGTACTTCGAAAAGTCGATAAACCAGACGTCGAACATCGCGAGCCCCAGCACGACGAATAGAACGGCAATGCCAAGGTTGAACCAGGGTGACGAGTTGATGGTCCCGAAGGTGCCGGCAGTGAGGATGACCACAAGGCCGAGCACGCCGTACACGAAGGCCATGGCCGCGCCGTACGCCGTGCCCAGGAGAAAGCCGCGGCCCCGCGACTGCGCCTGCGCGCCTGCCCCAATGATCGCGAGGTTGATCGGAATCATCGGCAGGACACACGGCGTCAGGTTGAGCGCGAGGCCGCCGAGGAGCACCAGGATCAGGATCGCGAGCGGGCCGCGCCCTTCGAACATCCCCCGCGGCTTGACGCCTGCCTCCGCATTGCGAATGAACTCGAGAAATTCGGAGGTCTTCAAATACCCGCCCGCCAGGCCCGCAATACTGAAATCGTCGAGCAGCGCGGCGTCGTTGCGGGTCGATGTGGACGTTGGTGAAACGGGTGCAGCCGGTGACCCACGAAGCGTCTGCGGGGCTGGTTTTTCGCCGGTGCCGAACTTGATGGCTGAAAACTCTCCCAGCAACGCGGAGTCTGGTTCCGCCGCCGCCGATGCCGGGACAACGTGGATCGCCCACACGACGTCGGTCGTCTCCGGGGAGTAGCACAGGTTTTCGTCGCAGGCCTGGTACCGAAGCCTACCCGTCACGTTGCGATCGCCCGCCGGAGCAGACGAGGGAACCGAGAGTCTCGCGCCAATCAGAAACTCGTGGTCGAACACCGTCAGCGGTTTTTCCGCTCCCGCCTGGTTCAGATCCATCGACGGAGGCCAGACGATCTCTTCGACGGCCACGCCCGCCGAATCAATCGCCAGCGTTGTTGGAATGAGGTTCTCGTCGCGCGGCTTGTTTGACTGGGTATGGAACCCTTCGGGAAGGGTGACCTTCACGGCGACGCGGACAGACGAGCCTGCGCGGGCAGGGCCCTCGACAAGAGGAATGATGGTGGCCTTGGGACGCGCAGCTTGCCCGCTGCCGGCAACAGCGCCAAGCACGACGAAGGCGAGAACGAGAAGACGCTTCACCATTTTTCGCCCGGCGCAGCCGTCAGTCGACCTTCTGCAGCGGGATCACGTTCTGGGCCGGCGTCGCACGAGGCGTTGCCGCAAACTTCACCGGCGGCAGATCCTGGAACATGACATCCCATTTCCATCGCTCGGACGGATTCGACGCTTGCAGCCAGTGCCGGACCGAGACA
The DNA here is from genome assembly GCA_031404215.1 of Acidobacteriota bacterium. Classification (GTDB taxonomy): domain Bacteria; phylum Acidobacteriota; class Vicinamibacteria; order Vicinamibacterales; family 2-12-FULL-66-21; genus JALZOC01. Next base: position 1,473 of record JANNHC010000729.1, on the reverse strand, counting down.
GGCCGCGCGAAGGCGAGGCCCGCAAGGCCGGCATACCGTTCGTTGCCCGTCAGCGCCACGGCGAGATCGCTGCGGACGGCCGCGCTGCTGGTGTAGGCGAGCGTCGTGCCGAGCGCCACCCCGACGTTGACCAACACCTGCCAGTCTTCCTGTGCCTCGCCCGGCGATGCGATCGCGCGCGAGGCCGCCTGCAGTCGGCCCTCGCCGTTCACGAAGGCGCCGTCTTTCTCAACCCACGACGCACCCGGGAGCACGACGTCGGCCGCCTGGGCCAGCGCCGTCATCAATACGCCCTGGACGACGAGGAGCGGCAACCGTCCGGACCGTCGGGCTTCGATGACCCAGGACACGTCGCCGATGTACCCATCCGGCCCCGGATCGAACACGTACAACGCCTTCACACGTCCTTCTTCGACATCCGCGCGGAACGCCGAGATGTCCGGTTCGCCCTTATTGGACGTCCTGACCGGGAACCCGAGATCGCGCGCGCCGTTGACGTTCGGGGCGTCCACCGGAGGAATCTTGAATTTGACGTTTGGCGGCTGCGGCTTTTCCCTGTAGCGCCAGCTGATGGCGACCCCTTCCTCTGGCAGTCCGAACGAACCGCCCAGGCGGCCGATAAGGAAGAGCTCCTCCAGCGACGCGTGCGCGGACACAAAGAACCGAATCGCCGACGGGCCGCCCTGCCCCGTGACGCGATCGGCAAGCGTGTTGAGCGCGTTCGTCCAGGCGGTGGGCTCCAGTGAGCCGGACGCGCTGCGCACGAGCGGACGCTGCAGACGTTCGTCTCCTTCGATCCATCGGTAGTCGAAACGGCCGATGTCGCACATCCAGTAGCCGTTGACATCCGGATTGAACCGCGGCGTCGTGCGAATCAGCTGGGCGCCCTTCGCCCACTCGGGCTTGGCCTTGATCCAGGACGTGGTGCTGCAGCCCTTCTCACACAGTGTGCAGATAGTGTCCACGGCCTCGGGGTTGTCCCATGGGCGGGACTTGAACCGATAGTCCCTGGTTGTGATGGCGCCGACGGGGCACACGTCCATCAGGTTGCCGGACAGCAGCGAGTGGACACCCTCTTCCTGGAACGTCGCGATCTCGCTGCCGTAGCCGCGGTCGGCGATGTTGATCTGCGCGTCGGTGTCCACTTCGCGCATGAACCGCACGCATCGGGTGCACAGAATGCACCGGTTGCGATTCAGCATCAGGGTCGGCCCGAAGTCCACGTCTGCCCGGACACCCTCGCCGTCGAATACGCGGCGTGGGAACTCCATCCGGCTCTCGTTGGGCCCAAAGCTGTAGGAAAAATCCTGCAGCGGGCATTCTCCCCCTTTGTCGCACACCGGGCAGTCGAGCGGATGGTTGATCAATAGGAATTCAAAAACGCTGGCGCGCGCCTCGACAACGTCCGGCGTCTGCGTCGCCACGACCATGCCTTCCGCGACCGGCGTGGAACAGGAGGTCTGCAGCTTCGGC
>JANNHC010000728.1:0-4319 GCA_031404215.1 Acidobacteriota bacterium | reverse complement strand
GATCGCGACGCGTTCCGGAGTGAGACTCGCCTGGTGCTCGAGCACGCTCGACAGGTTCAGCGCGGTGGCGTGGTGGGGGATCATCTTCTGAGGTTTCTGTTAGACATTCCATTGCCATTCACTGTGCACGGCACCGGAACGATCGGTGCGTTCGTAGGTGTGCGCGCCGAAGGCATCGCGCTGTGCCTGGGTGAGGCTCTGCGGAAGCCTCGCGGAACGATAGGAATCGAAGTAGCCGAGCGCGGTCGAGTGCGACAGCATCGGGATACCCGCGGCGGCGGCACGGGCGATGGTGCGCCTCCACCCCGACTGCGCCGCCTGGATGCCGGCGCCAATGGCGGGATCCAGAAGCAGATTGGCCAAGTCGGGGTTGGCGCCGAACGCATGACGGACGGGATCGAGCAGCCGTGCGCGGATGATGCACCCGCCCTTCCAGATCCGGCCGATCTCGGCGAGGTTCACGTGCCAGTTGTACCGATCGGAACCCGCGCGAATGAGCGCCATGCCCTGCGCGTACGCGCAGATTCGCGCGGCGTGAAGCGCGTCGTGGAGATCGGCGATGACCTGCTGCCGGGTTTCCTCCCTGTACGGATCGGACGGGACCGGGCCGGCCAGCCGCTTCGATGCCGCGACACGCTGGTCTTTCAGGCTGGAGAGTACCCGCGCGTCGATAGCCGCCGCGATGGTGGGGATCGCGACCGCGAGGTCGAGCGCGACCTGCGCGGTCCATTTGCCGGTGCCCTTCTGGCCGGCCTTGTCGAGCACGACGTCCACGAGCGGCTGCCCCGAATCGGGATCCATCGTCCGGCACACCTTGGCGGTCAGCTCGGTCAGGAACGAGGCGAGCGGTCCGTCGTTCCACTGGTCGAAGACGTCGGCGGTCTCCGGCGCGGTCAGTCCGAGGCCACGGCGAAGCACGTCCCACGACTCGGCGATGAGCTGCATGTCGCCGTACTCGATGCCGTTGTGCACCATCTTGACGAAGTGCCCCGCGCCGTCGGGGCCGACATGCGTCACGCAGGGGCCGGCGTCGGTCCTGGCTGCGATCGCCTCGAGCACGTCGCCGATGATTGGCCACGTGTCGTCGGGCCCTCCGGGCATGAGGGACGGGCCTAATCGCGCGCCCTCTTCTCCGCCAGAGACGCCGCATCCGACGAAATGAATCCCCGACGGGCGAAGGGCGGCCTCGCGCCGGCGGGTGTCCTCGAACCACGAGTTTCCGCCGTCGATGACGACATCCCCGGCGTCGAGCAGCGGCTTGAGCTTTTCAATCGTCGCGTCCACGGGCTTGCCCGCGGGGATCATCATCATGATCCGGCGTGGCCGTTCGAGCGCGGCGACGAGCTGCTCGAAGGTCGTGGTCCCCTCGAACTTCGCGCCCTGGTGGTGTCCGATGAAGTCCGCGACCCACTCGGTCTCGAGGTTCCAGACCGCGACTCGATACCCGCGCGATTCGATGTTGATCGCGAGGTTGCGTCCCATGGTGCCAAGCCCGATGATCCCGAAATTCGATCCACTCATACGAATCCCTTCGATGCGGCGACCGCGCGTTCGAACGCGAGATCGCGCGCCCTGATGCGAAGCTCCTCGCCAAGCAGCGCGGCGAGCCTCTGATCGCCGAGCGACACGATGCGCGAACCCGCCGGGAGTCCCTGCACGCGCGCCGCGGTTTCGACGCACGTGCCGTTGGCGGCCATCCGCAGCGTCAACTCCTGATCGCCGTCGCTGAGCACGACCGTCTCGATCGGCGACGCGCCAGGCTTCTCGCGCAGGTCCGCCTTCAGCTCACCACGTAATTGCAGCGTCGAGGCCAGCCAGCCGGCGAACAAACGGGCGCTCTGGATATCCGAACCCTCGATCTGCAGCAGCCGAAAGCCAGGCGCGGCGGCGCACACTTCGGCGATATCGAAAAAGTGCGCCATCAGCGCGCGCCAGCGCGTGAGGCGGGTCCACCGGAGATCGCTCACCGCCGTGTGCTCCGCAATCCGGCTGACCGACGCCCAGACGTCCTGCCCCTCGTCGGCGTCGAGCACCAGGCGGTCGGCCAGCGCCGCGAGTCCTTCAAGCGCGTCCACCTTGCCCCCCCGCCACCAGACAAGCGTCGGCAGGCTGGACAGCCGCAGCGCCGCCACGGCGTTGTTCAGATACTCGGCACGGAGGCCTTCGAGCGCCACCGTGTTTCGCGATACCTGCACGGTCGGGGCGGGGTTATCTCCATACGAGATCAACACCGCGCGGACACCCACATCGGTCAGCCCGCGCAGCGCCTGCGCGGCTTCCGTCAGCCGGTGCGGCGGACCGGCGACGACGATCGTTGCCGTGAGCGCCATGCCGGCGGCGCGCTTCGTCGCGTCCCTCGAGACGCCGGCGAGCGCGGATTCGATGTCGGCGAAGCCCACCGGCACGCCGTCGGGCAGCAGCCGTGCGTCCGGGCGTTCGCTCATAGCGTCCTCCAGCGGCGGCCGTCGCGCGCCATCATCGCGTCGGCCTCCGCGGGGCCCCATTCCCCCGCCTCGTACGTCGGGATCGCGCCGGCCTGCTCGCTCCGCCACGTGTCGTGCACCGGCGTGATGAGCGCCCACGACGCTTCGACGAAATCGTGGCGCGCGAACAGCGTCGGATCGCCGAGCATCGCGTCGAGCAGCAGCGTCTCGTACGCCTCCGGCACGGATCCGCCAAACGCGGTTCCATAACGAAAGTTCATCATGACGGGAGCAAGCTGCATCCGGGTGCCGGGCAGCTTCGCTTCGAACCGAACGGAAATCCCCTCGTCCGGCTGCACGTTGATGATGAGCAGATTCGGCGCAACCGATGTCGGGCTCACCCGCTTGAAGATCTCGAGCGGAGGCCGCCGCAACTGGATCGCGATTTCGGTCGTGCGTTTCGGCATCCGCTTGCCGGTGCGCAGGTAAAACGGGACGCCCGCCCATCGCCAGCTGTCCAGCTGCATCCGGAGCGCGACGAAGGTCTCGGTCGTCGAGGCGGAATTCACACCAGGTTCCACGCCGTAGCCGGGCACGTCCGCGCCGGCGACCCATCCGGCGCCGTACTGCGCGCGCACGACCTCCGTCGCGCCCGAGGCGGGATCGACGAGCGGCTGGACGGACAGCAGCGCGTCCATCTTGCGATCGCGCACGCTCTCGGCCGTAAACGCAATCGGGGGCTCCATCGCGACAAGCGACAGCAGCTGCATGAGATGGTTCTGCACCATGTCGCGCAGCGCGCCGGCCCCTTCATAGTACGTCGCGCGCCGTTCGACGCCCACGGTCTCAGCGGCGGTGATCTGGACGTGGTCGATGTAACGGCGATTCCAGATCGGCTCGAACATGCCGTTCGCAAACCGGAAGACCATCAGGTTCTGAACGGTTTCCTTTCCGAGATAGTGATCGATCCGGAAGACCTGCTCTTCGTCGAAGTGCCGGTGCACGATCTGATTGAGTTCGCGCGCCGTGCCCAGGTCCGTGCCAAATGGTTTTTCGACAATAACCCGGCGCCAATGGCCGGCGGAGGCCGCCTTCGAAAGGCCGGCCGCCCCGAGTTGCTCAATCACGGTCCCGTACAGGCCTGGCGGAATCGCCAGGTAAAACAACGCGCCGCCGGCACTGTCGATCTCCTGAAGCGTGGCCGCCAGGCGCTGATAGAGAGCCGGATCCGCGAATTCTCCTCCCACATACCGGATTCGGCGGGCGAGAGATTTCGCGACCGGGTCGTCCGCCTGCACCCCCGCAAACTCCCGCAGGCTGTCGCGGAGCACGGTGCGAAAAGCCTCGTCGCCCATGTCGTCCCGGGAAACGCCGACGACCGAGAAGAGCGCCGGCAGGCGCTGGCCGCGGGACAGCTTGTAAACCGCCGGCAGCAGTTTCCGGCGCGTCAGGTCCCCCGACGCACCGAAGATGACGAGCGTGGTGGGCCCAGGGGTCGGCTCGAGCCGAAGACCATCCTGCAGGGGATTCGAAGGCACGGCGGAGAATGATACTCGGCTTTGGGCTCAATCACTTCCGCGAAGAGAGGTAACGGGAGATCGCGTCGAGTTGCACGTCGCTCAGGCGGTCGCCGAACGACGGCATCTCGGCGTCAGGATCGACGAGTTCGGGATCGACAATCCACCGGCGCAGTGTGGCGGCGTCGGGCTCGCTGCCCGCGTGTGACAGGTCCGGACCCTCGGTGCCGCCGTCGCCGTCGATCTTGTGACAGCCGATGCAGTATCGAGCGACGATCACTGCCGCCGATTCCGTCAGCGGCGGATATCCGCTCACGCGCCTTCGCGCCGCGTCGGCAGGGCGACACGCTCGTCCTGCTCACCGCCGATCACGGTCACG
>JANNHC010000727.1:0-1623 GCA_031404215.1 Acidobacteriota bacterium | reverse complement strand
CCGCACGAACACGGGCATTGTATTGTTGATCGCCGCGGCAAAGGGAGTGGCCTCAATACCCGATCGGCGCGAGGCGGTGCAGAAAGCCTACGAAGCCCAGGTTGCTCGCGTGCCGCACCATCGCGTCGTGACGGCCACGCGGGCCTTGCATTTCGTCATGTTGGACGATGCGCCGTTCCTCTACGCCACGATGGATGCCTTTCTCGGGCGCACCGTGCCAAGAGCGGAGGGCAGGTAACATGTCGGCGGTGCTGCCGACGCACGAGCTCGAGCCGCTCGTCGCGGCCGCCGCCACCGGGGACGCGGACGCATTCGCCCGCGTGATCGGCGCGACCGGCAGTCTCGTCACGTCGATTGCCCTGGCGATCGTTCGCGACGTCGACATGAGCCAGGACATCGCGCAGGACGTGTTCCTGACGGCCTGGCGTGACCTGCGGAAGCTCCGCAACCCGGGCAGCTTCCTCCCATGGTTACGGCAAATGACGCGCAACCGGGCCCATCACGTCCTCCGGGGGCGGGTGCGCGCCCGCCGGTGGATGCTGCAGCCCTCCGACGATCAACACGTCGACGCGGTCGTTGACGGCCGGGCCGGCGTGGCTGAGCGTGTGCTGGCGAATGAAGATCGAGAGAGACTCCGTGAGGCGCTCGCGGCGCTCCCGGACGAGACGCGAGAGGTGCTGGCCCTCTATTACCGCGAAGGGCAATCAGTCGCTCTGGTCGCTGCGCTGCTTGACCTGAGCGATAACGCGGTCAAGAAACGTCTGTCGCGCGCGCGCGACACTCTTCGCGGCGCCCTGCTGGAGCGGCTCGGCGAAACACTTGGCGCCACGGCTCCCGGCGCCGCATTCGCGGCGGCGGTCATGGCGGCGCTCCCGCTGGCCGCCCCGGTCACGGCCTCAGCACTCACGGTGTCGGCGGCGACGGCGGCGGGCACGGGCGGCGCCGCGTCTGGAAGTGTGTGGGCCTCGATCGTCTGGCTGTTCACGGCGGCGGCCGCCGTCCTCGCCACCTCCATTGTGGGTGTCCTCGGCGTCGCATTTGGCAGTCGAGCCCTGTTACGCCGAGCTCATGATGACCAGGAGAGGCGCGGACTTCGTCGCTTCCAGTACGCGAGCGTCGCCACCGTCATCGCCACCGCAATCGGCTTTGAGCTCCGGTCCCGGTTCACTCGGAGCGACTGGCCGGATCTGCTCATTTTCACCGGCTTCACGCTCGCTCTCGCCGTGCTCCATTTTGTCTGGCTTCCGCGGATTCTGAAACGCCGCTTCGAGGCCGAGATGCGTGAGGATCCCATACGCGCGCTCGACCGGCGCCAGCGCGAGCGGCGTGGCGCGACCATCGGCTGGACGCTCGGTCTTGGCGGCGCGTGGGTGGGGCTCATTCTCAAAATCTGGCTGTGACGTCGGCGACGCCCTCGGGTGCAGCCGCTTGATGGGCCGCGCGCTGTTTCGCTAGACGACACACGAGGACATCATCGCTGTTGCGGATCGCTCGCGTCACCGCGAAGATCTCGTGACTCTTCGGATGAGACCACCAGCGACGTCGAACGGGGTCTCTCCGAGCGATGACCTCAGCAAGCGACGGGCGCCCAGCACGCGCGTCTGAGCAGGCGTCAAATCGCTC
>JANNHC010000726.1:0-3895 GCA_031404215.1 Acidobacteriota bacterium | reverse complement strand
CCCAGTGAGCCGAACCAGAGCGCGTCCACGTAGTACGACAGCGCCTCCCCCGAATACCAGGACGCCCAGGATTATGACGAGCAGCAGGCCCAGGCGTCCCGGCGGCCGGTGCGGAAAATCGATCGTGTCAACAGGTCGATTGATCGCAGCTCGTCTGACTCTCCGGCAGACAGATGCAGCATAGGCGATTAGTGAGTCAAGCGGGACACCGAGCGCCGATCTGGCTGACCGGCGTCAGCGAACGGGCGGCCGCGAGTGAGCCACGCTCTCTCGCGCGCCGGCGAAGCGGCGCGCGAGAGAGCGTGTCGGGGAGTCCGAGGGGCGAAGCCCCTCGGTTAAGGCTAGAATGGCCGCGATGCCCGCCAGCCCCCCCGGCACCGCCCCGGTCCACGACATCCGGCGCAGCTACGTGCGCGTGATCGTCGTCTGGCTGCTCCAGCTCCTTGGGCTCTTCGCCTTCCACACGTACTTCTCGTGAAAGCTCGCTGAATGCATCCGATCGACTGGGCCGTCCTCCTGTCCTTCATGGGCTGGATCGTCTACGACGGCCTGAAGCGGACCAAGGACAGCCAGGAAATCGAGGGGTACTTCCTCGCGAACCGATCCATTCCGTGGTGGGCGGCGGGCATTTCGGTGATGGCCACCCAACTGAGCGCCATCACGATGATCGGCACGACCGGCCAGGGGTACAACGACGGCCTCCGCTTCATCCAGTTCTACTTCGCTCTGCCGCTGGCGATGATCGTTCTGTCGGTCACGCTGGTGCCGTTCTTCTACAACTCCGGTGTCTACACAGCCTACGAGTACCTGGAGCGCCGGTTCGACGGCAAGACCCGCAGCTTCACGAGCCTGCTCTTCCTGATCTCGCGCGGCATGTCCTGCGGGGCTGTGGTGTCGGCGCCCGCAGTCGTTCTTTCACTCGTGCTGGGATGGGACCTCACCGCGACCGCGCTCGCGATTACGATGCCCGCGGTGGTCTACACGATGTTCGGCGGAGTCCAGGCGGTCACCTGGACGGACGTGAAGATCATGGTGCTCATCGTCGTGGGGCTGTTCGCCCTGATCATCACGGCCATTCTCGGCTGGCCCGCCGATGTCGGTCTGGCCGACGGGTTGAGCATCGCGGCAGCGACGGGGCGGCTGCGGACGTTCGACTTCTCCTTCGACCTGACGAACCAGTACACGTTCTGGTCTGGAACGATCGCGGCACTGTTCCTCTTCTGCTCGTACTTCGGTACGGATCAAAGCCAGGTCCAGCGGTATCTCACGGCGCGCTCGGTCGACGAGGCGAGGCGCTCGCTGCTGATGAGCGCGTACTGGAAGATCCCGCTGCAGGTCCTGGTGCTCGTGCTCGGCGTCCTGGTATTCGTCTTCTACGTCTTCAATCCGCCGCCCATGCTGTTCAGTCCGGCGCACGTCGAACGGCTGAAGGCGGGCGCCGCCGCACCGGCGTACGAGGCCCTGCAGGTCGAATTCGACGCAGCCTTCCAGGCGCGCCGGGACGCCGCGGCGAGGCTGGGGCCCGCCCGCGATTCCGGAGACGCGGCGGGTCTCGCCACCGCGAAAGCCGCGATGCGAGAGGGCGAGGCGGAGCTGCAGTCGGTGCGTAACCGGGCGAGGGAACTGGTGCGCGCGTCGAGCGACGAAGGGGCCTTTACCGACGTCAATTACATCATCCCGAGGTTCATCCTCACGCAGCTGCCCGTGGGACTGGTCGGTCTGCTGATCCTCGCCATCATCATGGCGGCCACCGACACGATCGCCGGCGAGCTCAACTCGCTCTCTACCGCGACGGTCATCGATTTCTACAAGCGACGGTTGCGCCCGACGGCTTCAGACGCGCACTACCTGGCCGTCTCCAAGATCGCCACCGGTCTGTGGGGACTCTTCGCGTGCGCCGTCGCGGTCTGGGCAGCCGATCTCGGTTCGCTGATCGAGGTCGTCAACCGGTTTGGATCCTTCTTCTACGGGTCCATTCTGGGTGTCTTCATTCTCGCCGTCGCCGTTCCCCGCGCAACCGGCAACGGCGCGTTCATCGGTCTGCTCGCCGGGATGGGGTCCGTGGCCTGGGTGGCCTTCTACACCAGGATCGCATTCCTCTGGCACAACGTCGTGGGCGCTGTGGTCGTCGTGCTCGTCGGGTTGCTGATCAGCCTGGTGGATCGCCGGCTGTCGCCTCGCCGACCTTAGTGGCTTACAGTCCGCCGAGCGAGGCGGTCACATGGGCCCGTCGTGACGACAGGTCAGGGGATTCGGGCCGCAGGCGCCACTAGGTCTTCGGCGCATGGCTCTGCCAGAGAATCTGTGTAATCTTCCACTTGCCGTCGAACTTCGCCAGAAACATGTAGTCGATGCCCCAAGAGGCCGTGAGCTTCACGACGGCGGTCTGGTCGAGGACGTCGAGAATCGCGATCTCCCGAAGCGCGGTGTCGCGCTTGCCGTCTTTGTTCCAGCTCCCCGCGAGCTTCACGAGCTGCTCGTAGGTCATCGGCGATTCGACGTAGGGTGCGGCGGCATCCTTTTTATAGAAGCCGCGCTTGTTGAGGGTCGGATGCACGCTGCGCTCGATCCGTTCGGGCTGGACGTTGTAGATCCCTTCGAGGTAGTCGAGCGCCGCCTGTCTGACGGCTTCCTTCTCCCCGGCGCTTGTCTGAGCAGAGAGCCCCGCAGATACGCTCAGAGTCGCCGCGACCACGAGCGCGGCCATCGAACGGACTGAAATCATAGTGTCCCCTGGAGGGATCTTATGGTCATTTTCACCTGAGCGAGCGCCTTTTGTGACGAATGCCTACTACTCACTGCGGAGGACGTCGACAGGATCCAGCCGAGCGGCTGCGCGCGCAGGCAGAAGACAGGCCAGAACCGCGACGGACATGAGCAACACGGGCACGGCGACGAATGTAATTCGTGTCCCTCGGATTCACACCATACAGCAGGCTGGCGCCGAAACGAGTGACGCTCACGCCCGCGAGGAAACCTGGTACGGTACCGATGAACGCCAGCGTGATGCCCTGTTTCAGTATCATCATGAGCACCACGCGGGGCGTGGCACCGACGGCCAACCTGATGCCGATCTCCCTGCGGCGCCGCGCGACGGCGAAGCTGATGACGCCGTACACGCCAATGGTCGCGATCACGAGGCCGATGCACCCTGCAATCGCGGAGAGCAGCCCGGCCAGACGCGGGACGAGTAAGGCATCGCCCAGATGGCTCTCCATCGTGCGGGCCTCGAAGACCGCGAGCGATGGATCCGCGCGCCGGATGGCCTCCCGCATCGGCCCGGCATACGTCGCGGCCGTGTCCCTCGTCTTCACCACGAGCGTGACGACCCTGCGGGTCTCGGCGGAGTAATTGTGCAGAATCGGCACATAAACAATTGGCCGTGGGGCCTCGCCGATCGTGCGCGACTTGGCTGTCGCGGCTACGCCCACAAGCTGCAGCCGCATCCCATCTCCAACGATCCGGCGGCCAATGGCCTGCCCTGAGCTCTGTCGAAGGGCCGACTGGTTCGGAAACGCCGCACGCGCAAACGCGTCGTTGACGATCGCGATGCCGCCTCCCTGGTCGAAGCGAGATACGTCGCCCGCCAGTAATGGAATTCCCCTCGTCTCGAAGAACCGGGGTCCGATGGCGTAAATGTCGGCGGCTATACGTAGTCTCTGCGGATCCGCCTCGCTCTCCTCCGGGGTGAACCTCGAGTTGTCGATGACGAACGTCAGCGGGACCCCGGTCGTCAGCGTGGCGGACTCGACACCGGGCACCGCGTGAACCTGATCGAGGATGTCCCGCAACAACTGGCGGGACTCGACCTTCCGTGCGCGGCGCGAAGAATACGTGGCCAAGGCACGCAAGCTCTTGCAAAGCGTCGGCCTCGGCGGCTATGAAGACCAGTTCC
>JANNHC010000725.1:0-6093 GCA_031404215.1 Acidobacteriota bacterium | reverse complement strand
CATCAAGGACATCCTGTCGAACCTGTTGACGGTCTGGTTTTTCGCCACGCCGATCATCTACTTCTATAAGCAGGCGCCAGAGGGCACGCAGCAGTTTCTGAAGTTCAATCCGTTCACCCACCTGGCTATTTCGTACCAGGAGATCCTGTTTTTTCCAGGACCGTTCGGCCACCTGCGTTGGACGCTGGTCCTCGGCGGAATCTCGATCGCTTTCTTCCTGCTCGGCTATTTCGTGTTCGATCGTTTGCGGGATACTTTTGCGGAAGAAGTGTAGGCAGTCCTGAAAGGCTGCGCTACCCTCTTGTAGGACGCGGGCGGCGGCGCTGTGGCGCGGGGCTGGCCCGTGACTGTCTTCCAGCGCGCACGGCGGGCCGACGTGAATCTGCCGCGCAGGGCCTCAGCCCTGCCGTTTATCATGAATGCAATCGAAGTCACCCACGCCTCGAAGGTCTACCGGCGCTACAGCCGGCGGCACCAGTTCTCGACGCTCAAGAGCGCGCTGTTGTCGCGCAGCCTGATCCGGGATCTGCGCCCGGACGAGACGTTTGCCGCGGTGCGCGACGTGACGTTTTCGGTGCCGCGCGGCCGGACGCTTGGCGTGATCGGCCGCAACGGCTCCGGAAAGAGCACGCTGCTGAAGCTCGTGGCGGGCATCACGAAGCCGACGAGCGGGACCGTGACCGTCAGCGGACGCATCTCCGCCCTCATCGAGCTCGGCGCCGGCTTTCACCCGGAGATTTCAGGCCGCGAGAACGTCTTCATCAACGGGATCATGCTCGGGCTGACCAAGCGCGAGGTCGCGCGCCGTTTCGACGAAATCGTGGACTTCGCGGAAATGAAGGACTTCATCGACGCCCCGGTGAAGACCTACTCGTCCGGCATGTACATGCGGCTTGGATTTGCTGTCGCGATTCATGTCGACCCCGACGTGCTGCTCGTGGACGAGGTGCTGGCGGTCGGCGACGAAGGCTTCACGCACAAGTGCCTGGACAAGTTCGCCGAGTTCAAGCGCCGCGGCAAGACGATCCTGCTCGTGACGCATTCGCTGGGCCTCGTCGAGCGATTTTGCGACGAAGCGCTCTGGATGGACGGCGGGCAGATGAAAGGCCTGGGCGATCCGAAGCGCGTCGTCGGCGCCTACATCACGGACGTCGAGGTCAGCGAAGAACATCACCTCGCCGCCGGCGACGCGAAGGCCCACCAGTCGGTGGCGGCGGCCTCCCCCGGCGAGCCCACGAGCGCCGTGCTGCCCGATCATCCACTCGAGACCGCCGAAGGGCCGGCCGACATGTTTCGCGCAACCGAGGGCCGCTGGGGATCGCGCGAGATCGAGATCACCGACGTGCATCTGAGCGGCGCAGACGAGGTGGCCGGACACGTGTTCCACAGCGGCCAGCCGCTGACGATCCGGATCGGGCTTCGATCGCCGATCGCGAACGAGGATTTTGTGATCGGGATCGGCATCTTCAACGCCGAGGGCGTCTGCTGCTACGGCACCAACACGAGCATCGAGGAGCTCAAAGCCGTACGCATCCTCGGCGACGCCGAGGCGCGGTTCAGGATCGAGAGTCTGGACCTTGTCGAAGGCACCTACAAACTCGATGTCGCCATCCACAAGTTCGATGGGTACCCCTACGACTATCACCGGCTGCTGTACACGTTCCGTGTGAAATCGCGCACGAAAGACGTGGGCATCTATCGCCCACGCCATGAATGGCGATTCTCCGACAGCGTGTCGTTCGAGCGCGCCGGACAACCCTGATGACGATCGACCGGGACGGGGCCGCGCGCGTTCTCACCCAACCGCAGGCCGCCGCTTTCGCCGCCGCCGCGCGAACCGCCGGGCGGCGCATCGTGTTCACGAACGGCGTCTTCGATCTCCTGCATCCGGGCCACGTGCGCTATCTCGAGGAAGCGCGCCTCCTTGGTGACATTCTCATCGTCGGCCTCAACGCCGATGAATCGGTCCGTCGCAACAAGGGAGAAGCGAGGCCAATTACGCCGCAGAACGACCGCGCCGAAGTGATTGGGGCGCTGGCATGCGTGGACGCGGCCGTCATTTTTTCCGAGGACACCCCGGCAGCCATCATTCACCTCATCCAGCCGGACATCCTGGTCAAGGGGGCGGACTGGCCCGCGGACCAGATTGTGGGCCGCGATACCGTCGAGGCTCGCGGCGGGCGCGTCGTGCTGGTCCCGGTCGAGCCGGGGTATTCGACGACCGCTCTCGTCGAGCGCATCAGGTACGCCCGCTAGCCACTAGGCTGCACGCCCGACACGCGCTAAAATAGACGGTTCCAGCTTGTGGAATCTCGCTCACCACCGTGCCGTCGTACACATCGAGTTCGCTCACGTTACGTTCGCTGCTCAAGTCGGCTGCGAGCCGGTTGCGGCTTGGTGTGCCCGCGCCTCGGGTGTCGGGACTGACGGCCCCCGCGAAAGCGCTGTTTGCGGCGGTGGCGGCGGAGCGTGGCCGCGTGCTGCTCATCGTCCCGGCCGATGCGGACATCGAGACGATGATGCGCGACGCGCGGTTTTTCTTTTCCGCGCTGGAGGGGCTGTCGGACACCGACGTCGAGCGGGCGATTCTTCCGTTTCCGTCTCACGAGGTCGATCCGTACCGGGGGCTCGCGCCCCACTTCGACATCGCGTCCGCGCGTGCACGCGCGCTGCACGCAATCGCGCAGGGCACCGCGCGGCTCGTCGTCGCGTCCGCGGCGGCGCTCCTTCCAAGACTCAGCCCTCCCGAACGCCTGGGCTCCGTTGCGTTGACCCTGATCCCCGGGCACGATATTTCGCCGACCGACCTCGGAGATCTCCTGGCCGCGGCCGGCTACACCCGCCAGGATCCAGCGGACGAGAACGGCGAATTCTGCGTCCGTGGAGGCGTGGTCGATTTCTATCCGGCCGGCGCGCCTGAACCGGTGCGCCTCGAGTTCGTCGGCGATACGATCGAGTCGATCCGTTCCTACGATCCCGCCACGCAGCGCTCCAGCAGCAGCCTCGATCAGGCCTCGATCGTGCCGCTTCAGGAGCTGATTGCCGACTCCGACACCCCCGACCGTTCGGCCACCGTGTTTGATTACCTGTGGCGTTCCGGCAGGCCGGTCGTGCTGGCGTCAGAGCCGGACGAGATCCGGGCCCACGGCGAGAAGCTGACCCGGCAGATCCAGGCGAGCTACGACGAAGCGCTGGCCAAAGGCAATCGAGTGTCCCCGCCTTCGGACCTCGTCATGACCTGGGATGAAGCCGCGCCATGGCTCGGCGAGGCGACGGCGCTCGAAATGCTCTCGCTCGAAGATGCCGCGCACATCGCCTGTCAGCCGGCGGTGGAATTTTCGGGTCGCGTACCCGACTGGGTCGCCGAGATTCGTCGCGGCCGCGAGGCCGGCGAGACGATGGTGTTTGTCGCCAACTCGCCGGGCCGGGCGGAACGGACGATCGAGCTGCTGGCCGATTACGAGATTTACGCGGCGCCGATCGAAGGCGCGGAAGAAGTGCGCAGTGCGTCGGTCCTGGTTGGCGTCGGCCACCTGTCGCGCGGCTTCCGGCTGCCCGGGGCCGCCCTCCAGTTCTGGGCCGAAGCGGACGTCTTCGAAGAGGAACGCAAGACACACGAGCGCCGCCGCTCCGCGACACGCACCTTCCTCTCGGATTTCCGGGATCTGAAAGTCGGCGATCTCGTCGTGCACGTCGACCATGGCATCGGCGTTTTCGTGGGCCTGAAACGGATCGAGGTCGCCCAGGCGCCGCAGGAGTTCATGGAGCTCCGCTATGCCGGTGAAGACAAGCTCTTCGTGCCGGTCGAGCGCCTCGACCTCGTTCAGAAGTACACCGGCGCATCTCGTCCCTCGCTCGACAGGCTGGGCGGCACTACGTGGGAGAAAGCCAAAACCCGGGTCAAGAAGGCCATGCGCGACATGGCCGAAGAGCTCCTCAAGCTCTATGCCGCGCGCAAGGCGATGCCCGGCCATGCCTTCAGCACCGACTCCCACTGGCAGCAGGAATTCGAAGATGCCTTCGAGTGGGAGCTGACGGTCGATCAGGCGAACGCGATCACCGATATCAAGCGCGACATGGAGTCGCCATCGACGATGGACCGTCTGTTGTGCGGCGACGTGGGCTATGGCAAGACCGAGGTGGCCATGCGCGCCGCGTTCAAGGCCGTCATGGACGGCAAGCAGGTGGCGTTTCTCGCCCCGACGACCGTGCTCGCGTTCCAGCACCTGAAGACGTTACGAGATCGTTTCGCCGCGTTTCCCGTGCGCGCCGACATGGTCAGCCGCTTCAGAACCAAGAGTGAACAGAAGGAGACGCTCGAGGACCTGAAAAACGGCAAGGTGGAAATCATTGTCGGCACCCACCGCCTGCTGTCGAACGACGTGCAGTTCCGCGACCTCGGCCTCCTGGTCGTGGATGAAGAGCAGCGCTTCGGTGTCGCGCACAAGGAGCGCATCAAGCAGATGCGGAAACGCGTCGACGTGCTCACGATGACGGCGACGCCGATTCCCCGCACGCTGAACATGTCCCTGGCCGGCATCCGGGACATGTCGATTATCGAGACGCCACCGAAGGATCGGCTCTCGATCCAGACCAACGTCGTCAAGTTCGATCAGGAAGTCATCCGGCGCGCGATTCGCACGGAAATGGAACGCGGCGGCCAGGTGTATTTCGTGCACAACCGGGTGGAGTCGATTTACTCGCTCGGCAATCTGATCACCCGCCTGGTCCCGGAAGCCCGCGTCGTCGTCGGGCACGGACAGATGAGCGAGGAGGCGCTCGAGCGGGCGATGGTGGACTTCGTCGCGCACAAGTTCGACGTGCTGCTCGCGACAACCATCATTGAGAACGGCCTCGACATCTCGAACGCCAACACGATCGTCATCAACCGCGCGGACCGCTACGGATTGTCGCAGCTGTATCAGTTGCGCGGCCGCGTCGGGCGCTCGGATCGACGAGCCTACGCGTATCTGCTGGTGCCGCCCGAAGAGGCCCTGTCTTCGGTGGCGAAGAAGCGGCTCGCCGCGATCCGCGAGTTCAGCGAACTTGGCAGCGGCTTTCGTGTGGCGGCGCTCGACCTTGAAATCCGCGGTGCCGGCAACCTCCTCGGCGGCGAGCAGAGCGGCCACATTGAATCGGTCGGCTTCGATATGTATGTGAAGCTCCTCGAGCAGACCATCAAGGAGCTCAAAGGTGAGGAAATAGAGGACGAGGTCCGCGCAAACGTCAACCTGCGCGTCGATCTCCGCATAGCCGACGAGTACATTCCGGACATGAACCAGCGTTTGACCGTCTACCGGCGGATGGCGGCCGTCAGGACCGACGAGGAACTCGACCGGCTGGTGCTGGAGGTCCGGGATCGTTACGGCCCGCCCCCGGAATCGGTCCTCAATTTGGCGGAATACGCGGGCATCCGGGTTCTGGCCGACCGTATCGGTCTCGAATCGGTAGACCGCGAGGGGCCGTCCGTCGTCCTAAAGTTCAGGCCGGATGCCAAGCTTGACCCGGCATGGCTCTTCCGCGTCGTCCAGCAGCGCGGCGATGTCACGCTGGTGCCGCCAGCGACATTGAAGCTCGATGTCAGGAAGGGAATCGGGCCAAGAGGAGCCGCGGCGGTCCATGTCGGCCCTTCGCCTCCTGTTTCCGGCGGGAAAAAGGGCAAAGATCCGGTGGCGGGAGGTTCGTGGTGGGCCGCGCGTGCGCAGGCCGGCGAGGTGGCGCCTGGGTTTACGAAGGACGAAATCATGCGCCCGGCCAAGGAAGATCCACGGACGGACGGCGGTGTTTTTGTGCGGGTCTCTGAATTGCTCCGCGAGTTGAGCGGCGGACGTTCGATCGGGTAAAATATTCAGCCACAGCAGTTTAGGGTAACTTTTATGAAGTGCATCTCCACGTTTCTCCTTGCCCTGGCGATCTCGGTCACGGCCCACGCGCAGATAATCGAGCGCGTCCTCGTGAAGGTCAACGGAGATATTTTCACGCAGACCGAGCTGGAGGAACGCCAGACCGCCGCGATCCGCGCGCGGATGGGCGTTGACCTCAAGGCCGACATGGTGAACAACAGCCAGGAGCTCAAGAAGGCCGTTGACGATG
>JANNHC010000724.1:0-9422 GCA_031404215.1 Acidobacteriota bacterium | reverse complement strand
GGTACACCGGCCGGAACCGTTCGTCGGTAGAGGCGAGGAACTCGGCCCCTTCGTAGGCCTTCTTCGCGCGCAGCGTTGTCCCATCGTCGCTGAGGATGATGCGACTCACCAGGTTGGCAGACGGTTCCGCGAGGAAGACGTTGCCGTAGAGGTCCGGCGGCAGGCGATCGCCCCGGTAAACCGTCGGCGCACAGACCGCCGTGAAACGCGTCAGACGCCCGTCGGTCCGCAGAATGCCGTCCTGGTATCCGCGATTGACGCCCCTCGTCGGGCGTACAGGCCACACCGTGTTGACTTCCTCGTTCGTCAACGACTCGTAGCTGCCGCGCGTGCGCAACAGATTCGGATTTCGCATGAAGTAGCGCGCGGGCAGCAGATCCACGAACAAGGCCGCTTCGTTCGTGTTGCGGTAGATACGTCCCGCATCATCCTGCGTCGCGCCCCACTGCCCTCGGGAGAGCGTCGGCTGGTAGTCGAACTTGCCATCCTTCAACCGCAGGTAGCCGTTGTGCTCGGACGTGTACATCCAGTTGTCGAGCGCCCAGGTGAGGCTGTTCGCGTTGTGCTCGACGTTACCCATCTCCTGGCCGTAGGTGTCAACGACCAGCTCCTTCGTATCCGCTTTCAGGTCGCCGTCCGTGTCTCGAGCCAGCCACAGGTGCGGTGGCTCGCCGATGAGCACGCCGCGGTCGAGCACCTTGAGGGCACGCGGCAACACCAGGCCGTCGAGGAAGATCGTCTTCTTGTCCATCCTCCCGTCGCCGTTGGTGTCTTCAAGAACGCTGACGCGGCCGATCGGCTCCCGTTCATTCGTCGCCGGGAGGTCCTGCATGTATCCACGTTCCTCGATGACCCACAGGCGGCCGTCGGGATCCCAGTCGATCAGGATCGGCTCCTCGACCATCGGCTCACTGGCCACCAGTTCCACGCGGTAGCCAGGCGGCATGAAGAAGGTCTTCATTTCGTCTTCTGGCGACAGCACCGGGGACTCGTCGGAGACCGTCTGGAGCCCGGGAGGCCACGGCTTGGCCGACTGATACGCGTAGCCGGTCGCGCCAATGGCGACGGCAAGTACGGCAATGCTGAACGCAGGTCGAGTCATTGAATGGGGGCCCTGTGACCGGATTCAGTCCATGATATGCGCCCGGACGGGGTCTTTGCCACTCGCGCGAATTCCGCCACGTCGAGGGAAGGCGCCACCCCGAATGGGGCCGCGTTGACGGACGCGAGATCGATTCTCCCATCCGTGATCCGGACGCGGGCAAACCCGGCGGGGTGCCGCGTGTAGAGGTCGCCGTGGGCCGCGATCGAGGCCGCCTGCCATTCGCGCGGAAGCATCCCGAGGCCGCGATAATAATGATGGCCGTTCCGCTCCACGTGGCCGATGCCGAGCAGCGCCATCATCGCCAGATCCTGCTGAAGAGCGATTGGGCCCAGGTTGCACAAATCTTCCCCGGTCAGCAGCGCGGGATGGCCCTGTCGCCGCCTCGCCTCGATCAGGCAGGCGTTGGCGATCCCTTTGACGATTCCTTTGCAGTTCTTGTGGCTGGCTCCAGCGTACCCGGCTTCGAGCGCCTGTGGCACGTCGCCGATCGCGCCGTCCGATTCGTCGATGATGATCGGCGGCCGATCCGGCCACGCCCGCAGATCGCTCCGTGCCGCGCCGTCGATGGCGCGATCGCGATGCACCGGCTGTTCAACGGCAAGCGTTCGTTCGAGGAGTGCGCGCAACGCCGGTTCGGCCGTCACCACGTCCCAGAAGTGCCTGAATGCGCCGACGCTCACGAAGTTCTCGTTCCCATCGACCGTGACGAAGAAGGCACCGCCGGTCTCCGACTCGAGCACACGCGCGAGATCGCGCAGGCGCGCAAGGTCTCGCTCGACCGAGCCGCTCAACTTCACCTTGAAATAGCGCAGGCCGTACTCGCGAATAGAAGCCTCGAGGTCCTGCGGCAACCCGTCGTCCACGCGGTCTTCAGGCGCAAGCTCGCCTGGCGAGAGCGCGTCCGCGAGGCCGATCGTGTGACGAACGAAGCACGAGTCGAGTGGAGCCGCCGCTAAGAAATCCTCGGGCTGGGTCCCCCGCAGCTCCGGGTAGACGTCACCGAGTCTCACGCCAAGACGGTTGGCGGCAACCATCCGGTGCAGCGGTTGCTCCGCGAGCCGGCACAGCCCGTCGAGCACAGCACGCTCGACGAGCGCGACGCCGAGATGCGCGAGCAGCGACGCCATCCCGCGCGAGACCGCCCACTGCGACTGCGCCCGATCCAGCTCGTGCCACAGGTCGAAGAAGCCGATTGGGGTGCGGCCAATGTCTTCCGCGATCTCCGTGGCATGAACCACGGCGTCGAGCATCTCCGGCAGATCCTGCTCGAACGTGGTCGCGGGATTTTTCGTGAACCACTTGGGAGGCAGCCCTTCGGCCGTCACGCCGGCGGCCGACGTGCGGCCCGCCGCGACCCGGGTGCGGAGGAACAGGTGCGGCACGCCGGTCATGCTCGCGATTCCGTAGCGGAATGGAAAGCGGGTCCGCGTGTGCAGCACGAAGAACTCGAATGGCGCGATCGTGAACCGGTCAGCCACGGGCATCCCGGGCGCGTCCCAGATAGAGATCGCGTCCGCTGACGAGCGCGGCAATCTTGCGATCCGCGACAGAGCGCTTGAGCATCCAGAAGCCGCAATCCGGATGGGCGTATCGCACGCGCCCAGGTCCCAGCGCGCGCTCGGCGCCCTCGAGCGCTCGTGCAACTTCTTCCGCGGTTTCGACGCGGTTGATCTTGATGTCGATCACGCCGATCCCGATACCGATACGCGAATCCAGGTCGCGTAAGGCCTCGAGATCAGACGATGGCCGGTGTGCCAGTTCCAGCACCAGGTGATCCGCCCGAAGGCTGTTGAGAAATGCGATGAGGGCCGTCCAGGTCCCCTGCTGGATCGTCTGGCCGCCATAGTTTCCGAAGCAGAAGTGCACCGCCTTCTCGCCGCGGACCGCGTCCAGCACGCGGTTGATGGCTTCGGCGGCAATCGGGCCGTCGGCAGGATTGCCGGGAATGTTCGCCTCATCCACCTGCACGCACGCGCACTCCAGGCACGCGGCCTGCGCCGCGAGCGCGTCCGCGATCGCCAGCGTCAGGCGTTCCATGTCGTGATACTGGACGTCCAGCAGCGTGCGGGCGAGCATGTAAGGGCTCGTGATCGTGAACTTGAACGGCCCCCCGGCGATGGCCGACGCGCGCGCGCAATCGTCCGGCAGGTTCAGCGATCCCTCGGTGACAGGACCGACGACCACCCCGGCAGGCCTGCTGCGGAACCGCATCTCCCTCTTGGTGCGGAACAGAGCCGTGTCACGACGCCCGACTTCGTACCGGACGCCGCCGAGCCGGCGCACGAAATAGTCGATCATCCCGTTCGTGTCGGGATGGTTGACGTCGAAGCGATACAGCTCCCCGTCGGTGGGCAGATCGATGCCCGCCTGCCGTTGAATGTCAAAGACCACGCGCGTGGCATCGGCGAGCGACTGTTCGCTCGGGAGCGCGGCCAGCCAGTCGGGCACGGGATACGACCCCACGGTGGTGGTCAGAATTGCGGGAATGTCAGGAGCCATCGGTTCCTATCGGTTCGACTCTCTTTTGGGCCGGGTCGCGTCGTTCCGCAGTCGCCAGCTCAGGGGTAGCCTGGCCACGCTCCCCGAGTGATCGTAGCGTGAATTCGACCTGATTTCCGGATCGTGTGACCCGCCCCGCACCCACGCGCTCGAAAAACCGCTTGCCCCGCGATTCGGCGTGCTGCTACTGTCTGCGCGGTGCGCGTTTTCGCGCGGGCAGGCGCTAGACGGGATCCAGTAGCGCAGCCCCGCAAGGGCTGCCCTTTGCGGCGCAGGTTTCGAATTCAAGGAGCCGTCATGTTGTACACGAGGCGTGAACTGGGCCGGCTGGCGCTGACGGGGTTGCCCGCGGCTGGCTTTCTGTTGCGGTCGGATGGGGCGCTGGCGGCTGCCAAGCCGAACTCGAAATGGGCGGGCGTACAGGTCGGCATGAACGTGCCCTACAACTTCGGCAACAACATGCTGAGCGCCGACGAAACGCTGGACCGCTGCCTTCAGCTCGGTGTGAGCGCCGTGGAACTTCGGTCGCAACCGGTCGAGCAGTTTCTCGGCGTACCGGTGAAGCTCATCGCCCCCAGGGGTCGGGGCACACCGGCGCCTGACCCGGCCGTGCAGAAAGCCACCGCGGAGGACCTTTTCAAGTGGCGCGGTGGCGTCTCGATGGCCAAGGTCAAGGAGTTCCGCAAGAAATGGAACGACGCGGGCGTTGGGATTGACATCGTGAAGTTCGACGGCATTTACAACTACCCGGACGACGCGCTCGACTACGCGTTCGAGCTGACGAAGAACCTCGGGGCGCGCGCGATCTCGTGTGAGATCGATGTGCCGCAGACGAAACGCCTCGGCCAGTTCGCCGACAAACACAAGATCATGGTGGGCTATCACGGCCACAACTCCACCGGCACCGCGCACTGGGAAGAAGCGTTCGGCTACGCGAAATACAACGGCGCCAACGTCGACATCGGACATTTCATGAGCGGCCAGAAAACGTCGCCCCTGCCGTTCATCAGGCAGTATCACGATCGCATCACGCACATTCACGTCAAGGACAAGACCCTCGACGACAAGAACGTGCCGTTCGGCAAGGGAGACACGCCGGTCAAGGAAATCCTGCAGGCGATCCGCGATAACAAGTGGAACATCGACGCCATCATCGAGTTCGAGTATCCGGTGCCGGACGGATCGGATCGGATGGCCGAGATGGCAAAGGGCGTCGAGTACTGCAAGAACGCGCTGCTCGGATAGTGCACCTCCACGTGAGATCATCGCAGGAGTTCAGGGGCATCGTCTCCTCTCCTCCTGGCATCCTGGCCACTGTATGAGAGTCCGGATCGATCATGACCGCGGCGCGATGAGCGCGGCGGCAGCCGCGCATGCCGCCGTCAGTATCCGTAGCGCGATCGCGCGCAGCGGCAGGGCGCGCATCGTCGCCGCGACGGGCGCATCCCAGTTGGAGTTTCTTCGCGCGCTCACCGCCGCGGACGGCATCGACTGGGCTCGAGTCGAGCTGTTCCACCTTGACGAGTACGCCGGGCTGCCGGAATCGCACCGGGCCAGCTTCCGGCGATACCTGCGTGAGAACCTGCTGAACAGAACCGCGATCGAGACGTTCCACTTCCTGGACGGCGAGCAACACCTTGACGAGGTTCGCGCGCGCGTCGGCCGGGCGCTCGCGGAGCGGGACGTTGACGTGTTGTTTGCCGGGATCGGCGAGAACGGCCACCTGGCCTTTAACGATCCGCCGGCGGACTTTCACACCGCCGAACCCTACCTCGTCGTGAAACTCGACGAGGCGTGTCGAAGGCAACAGGTCGGCGAGGGGTGGTTCGGGGACATCGCCGAGGTCCCCGACACCGCCATCTCGATGTCGATTCGGCAGATGATGAAGTCGCGCGAAATGCTGGTGATCGTCCCCGACGCGCGGAAAGCCGAAGCGGTCAGAAATACGCTGGAGGGGGAAATCACTCCGGCTGTTCCCGCGTCGATCCTGCGCAGCCATCCGAACGCCACGCTCTATCTTGACCAGGCAGCGGCGTCGCTCTTGAAGCCCGAGACGCTGAAAGGGTACCAGTCCGGCTAGCGGCTCCCCACCGGCGGCTGGAAGTCAGGAATTGGCCGCCGCTGTCTCAGAATACGCTTCCATCGGCGGGCACGCACACATCAGGTTGCGATCGCCATACGGGTTGTCGATGCGCGCGACGGCCGGCCAGAACTTGTTGCCGCGCACGTACGGCAAAGGATACGCGGCCTGTTGCCGCGAATACGGGTGCGCCCACTCGTCGGCGGTTACTTCATCGGCCGTGTGCGGCGCGTTCTTGAGCAGGTTGTCCTTCGGATCCGCTTTCCCGTCGAGAATCGCCTGAATCTCGGCGCGTATCGCGATCAGCGCGTCGCAGAACCGATCGAGCTCGTCTTTCGATTCGCTCTCCGTCGGCTCGATCATCATCGTCCCGGCCACAGGAAACGACACCGTGGGCGCGTGGAAGCCGTAGTCCATGAGCCGCTTCGCGACGTCCTGCTCGTCCACGGACGCTCCCGCACCACGCTTGAACGGGCGCAGATCGAAGATCATCTCGTGCGCGACCCGGCCGTTGTGGTTCGCGTACAGCACGTCGTAATGTCCCTGCAGGCGCGCCTTCAGGTAGTTGGCGTTGAGAATCGCGTAGCGTGTCGCGTTGGTCAGGCCGTCGGCCCCGAGCATCCGGATGTAGCCGTACGAGATGAGCAGGATGCTCGCGCTCCCCCACGGCGCCGCGGCGATGGCCGATATCGATTTTCCTCCGCCGACCGGCACCACGGCATGCCCGGGAAGGTACGGCGCAAGGTGCGACGCCACCGCGATAGGGCCCATACCGGGCCCTCCTCCGCCGTGGGGGATCGCAAATGTCTTGTGCAGGTTCAGGTGGCAGACGTCCGCGCCAATTGCGGCCGGGCTCGTCAGGCCCACCTGGGCATTCATGTTGGCGCCGTCCATGTAGACCTGGCCGCCGTTCTCGTGGACGACTCGGCAGATCTCCTTGATGTCCTCTTCGAAGACACCATAGGTGGACGGATACGTGACCATCAGCGACGACAGCGTCTTTCGGTGCTGCTCCGCCTTGGCGAGCAGATCGGCCAGGACGATGTAGCCGTCGCCGTCGCACGTGACGACGACCACCTTCAAGCCGGCCATTGACGCGCTCGCCGGATTGGTTCCGTGCGCGGAGGCGGGAATCAGCACGACGTTGCGCTCGTGCTCGCCCCGATCGTGATGGTAGGCACGAATCGCCATCAACCCGGCGAACTCCCCCTGTGCGCCTGAATTCGGCTGAAGCGACACGGCCGCGAATCCGGTGATGCGGCAGAGCGCCTGCTCCAGCTCGTCGAAGATCTGGCGGTAGCCCCGGGCCTGCGCGGCCGGCGCAAACGGATGCATCCTCGAAAACCCGGGCCATGTGACCGGCAGCATCTCCGACGCCGCGTTCAGCTTCATCGTGCACGAGCCAAGCGCGATCATCGACGTGTCGAGCCCGATATCCTTGCGCTCGAGGCTGCGGATGTACCGCATCATCTTCGTTTCTGAATGATGCGTGTTGAACACGGGATGCGAGAGGTAGGAGGACGTGCGCTGCAGCGAGGACGGCGCCTTCAAGCGGAACGACGCATCCTCCCTGATCGCGGCGGCCGAACCTTCGTTACCCTTCACACTCGCAAACACCCCGACGATCGCGCGCACGTCGTCGGCAGTCGTGGTTTCGTCGAGCGAAATGCCGATGCCGTCGGCGGTATAGCGAAAGTTGATCTGGGCGGCTTCCGCGGCTTTCCGTACGGCGGCCGTGTCCGCGTCTTCAAGGCGCAGCGTGTCGAAGTAGGCCGCGTTGGTCTGACGATACCCCAGAGCCACCAGCGCGGATTCCAGCGACGAGGTGAGTCTATGAATACCTTCGGCGATCGCGCGCAGACCCTTCGGGCCGTGAAACACCGCGTACATCGCAGCGATGTTCGCCAGCAGCGCCTGCGCCGTGCAGATGTTCGACGTCGCCTTCTCGCGGCGGATGTGCTGTTCGCGGGTCTGGAGCGCCATGCGGTACGCCTGCCGGCCGCGCGCGTCAACCGAGATCCCGATGATCCGGCCTGGGGCCTGTCGAACGAAGGACTCACGGGTCGCGAAGAACGCCGCATGCGGGCCGCCGTAACCAAGCGGCACGCCAAACCGCTGCGAGTTGCCGACGACGGCGTCGGCGCCCATTTCTCCAGGAGGCGTGAAAAGCGTGAGCGCCATCAGGTCGGTCGCGACCGCGACCAGCACGCCTGCCGCGTGGGCCCGCTCGATGATCGGGCGCAAGTCGGTGACCTCTCCCCGCTCGTCCGGGTACTGCAGCAGCAACCCGAACGCCTTGTCCATCGGCACCGTCTCGGGATCGCAGGCCTCGAGCCGGATGTCCAGCGGTTCCGCGCGTCCGCGCAGCACGTCGATCGTCTGCGGAAAGCAGCGGTCCGACACGAGAAAGACGGTCTCTTGCCCGGCCGGCGCTTTCTTCGCCTGCAGCCGGTGGAACATCGTCATGGCTTCAGCCGCCGCGGTGCCTTCGTCGAGCAGCGAGGCGGTCGCGATGTCCATCCCCGTGAGATCTTTCACCACCGTCTGGAAATTCAGCAGCGACTCGAGCCGGCCCTGCGCGATCTCGGCCTGATAAGGCGTGTACGGCGTGTACCAGCCGGGATTTTCGAAGACGTTGCGAAGAATGACGCTCGGCGTCACGCAATCGTAGTACCCCATCCCGATGTACGAGCGTGCGACGACGTTCAGGGAGGCGATCCCGGCGAGCCGCCGGAGATAGCCGTGCTCGCTGTCGGCCTCCGGCAGATCGAGGGGCGTGCTGTTGCGGATTCCCGAAGGAATCGTCTGCTCGATGAGCGCGTCGAGCGACGGGACGCCGATGGCGCGCAGCATCGCGTTGCGCGCCGCCGCGTCGGGTCCGATGTGTCTGGTCTGGAACGATCCCTGGATATCGGCGGTCATCAATGTTTGTCGCGGTTACTTGGTGAGCTCGGTGTACTTGGCGGCGTCGAGCAGATCGGACGTCTCGTTTGGATCGGCAACCTTCATCACGATCATCCAGGAGCCGTGCGGATCCTTGTTGATCGTCTCGGGCTTCTGGGTCAGCGCGGCGTTGATCTCCGTCACCTCACCGCTGACAGGTGCGTACAGCTCCGACACTGCCTTCACCGATTCAATCGTTCCGAACACGTCCCCCTTCTTCACGCTGCGGCCCACGTCGGGGAGCTCCAGGTAGACGACGTCGCCGAGCTGTTTCTGGGCGTAGTCGGTAATGCCGACTCTGGCCTCGGCGCCGGAGAGGCTCACCCATTCGTGGTCCCTGGTGTATTTCAAATCTGCTGGATACATCGACCTGCTCCTGCTGGCAGCCCTCAAAGGCTTCGCTACGGATCTCTCTTCTGGCAATCCTCGAGGGCTGCGCGACGGATCGCCGTGTTACGTCGGGCGCTTGTAAAACGGCATCGGCACGACTTTCGCGCGCAGACGGCGGCCGCGAATTTCAACTTCGAATTCGGTGCCGGGGGTCGTGCGGGCGCCCGGCACGTAGGCCATGCCGATGGCTTTTTTCAGAAACGGCGTCTGAGTTCCGCTGGTCACGACACCGCACTTCGCACCGTCGCAGTACACATCGTACCCGTGCCGTGCTATGGCGCGATCCACCATTTCGAATCCGACGAGTTTCCGCGGCGGTCCCTCAGCCTTCTGCTTGTGAAGCACATCGCTGCCGAGAAACTCCGCCTTGTTCCACCCGACAATCCAGCCGAGATCGGCCTCGAC
>JANNHC010000723.1:0-17070 GCA_031404215.1 Acidobacteriota bacterium | reverse complement strand
TTCTCGGGGCGGACGACGAAGCTTCACGAGGCGCTCTTCGCGAGCGCAACCGGGCGGCCAAACCGGTCGTACAGAATGGGTACGACAACCATGTTCAGTGCCGTGGAGCTCAATAACCCGAACATGATGACCATCGCCATCGGCGCCTGAATCTCGCTCCCGGCCTCTCCGGCTGACAGCGCGATCGGGACCAGCGCCAGCCCTGCGGCGAGGGCCGTCATCAGAATCGGCACGAGCCGTTCGGTCGCGCCTCGAACCACGGCCGTCCTGAAATCGCTCACGCCCTCGTGCTCCTGCAGGTGTCGGATATGCGAGACCAGCATGATGCCGTTTCGGGTGGCGATGCCGAGCAACGTGATGAACCCGACGATGGACGCCACCGACAGGACGCCGCCGGACAGGTAGATGCCGATGACTCCGCCGATGAGCGCGAGCGGCAGGTTCAACATGATCAGAAGCCCGTCCCGCGACGAGCCAAATGCGGAAGCCAGGATAAAGAAGATCGCCATCACGACCCCTGCCGACAGCCAGAGCAGCTGCCGCGAGGCTTGAGCTTCGCTCTCGAACTGGCCGCCGTACTCCACGTGATATCCCTGCGGCATCGCGACGTGCTGTCCGACACGCGCCTGAATATCGTTGACGACGCTGCGCAGATCGCGCCCGGTGACGTTGCTCTGCACGACGATCCGCCGCTGGACGTTCTCGCGCATGACAAAGTTCGGACCGCGATCCCGTTGAAGCGTCGCGACCGCCGACAACGCGACCTGCCTCCGGTCCGGCGTCTGAATCAGGGTCGTGCCGACCGACTCCAGATCGGGTGCATCGTCGGCCGCGTACCGCACGACCAGGGGGACGGCGACCTGCCCCTCGAGCACCTGCCCGACCACGTGCCCGACCCGCGCCGCCTGCAGCGCCTCGGCGACTGCACCGGTCTCGAGTCCCTGGCGCGCTGCCGCTCCCGCGTCCACGTGCACCTTCAGTGTCGGGATGTCCGCCTGGGCTTCCGTCGACAGATCCACCACACCACGGACCTGCGCCATCTCGGCCTGAACCTGAATGGCGAGCTGCCGCAGCATCTGCAGGTCGTCGCCAAAGATTTTGACGGCGATGTTCGCCCGCGTGCCGGACAGCATGTGGTCGATGCGATGCGAGATCGGCTGGCCGATGGTCACATTCGTGCCCGGCAGCAGGGAGACCTTCTGCCGAAGCTCCTCCAGCACCGCGTCTCGAGGCCGGTCCTTCATGGCCAGGCGCACATCAATTTCCGCCGACTCGACACCCTGCACGTGCTCATCAAGCTCCGCCCGCCCGGTGCGGCGGGCGGTGGAGATCACTTCGGGCACGCTCAGGAGCAAGCGCTCGAGGCCGTTTCCGAGCGCATTCGAATCCTCCAGGCTCGTGCCTGGAATCGTGACCGCACTGACCGTGAGGGCGCCTTCGTTGAACTCCGGAAGAAACGAGCGGCCGGCCGCAACGATCCCGACGAGGGCGGCCAGGAACAGCACGGCCGAACCGGCCACGATCGAGCGCCACCATGGGAATGCCAGGCGGAGGCGGGACTCGTAGTCCGCTTTCAGCCAGCGCGTCCACCGCGGCTCATGGCCGGACAAGGTGATCCCCGATCGGGGCAGCAGCCAGGAGCACAGAACGGGCGTCACGGTGAGCGCCACGAGCAACGAGGCCGTGAGCGCCACGACATAGGCGAAACCCAGGGGCCGCAGCAGGCGCCCTTCAACGCTTCCGAGCGTGAACAACGGCAGGAACACCAGCGCGACGATCGCGGTCGCGAAGACGACCGAGCTCCTGATTTCGGTGCTCGCGCGGTACACAATCTCGAGCACCGGCGCGCGCTCCTCTGCCGGACGCGCCGCGTCCTCGCGCAGCCTGCGCGCGACGTTCTCCACATCGATGATCGCGTCGTCCACCAGTTCCCCAATCGCGATCGCGAGGCCGCCGAGGCTCATCGTGTTGATCGTCAGGCCAAACCGGTCCATGACCACGACCGCGGCAAGGAGCGACAGCGGCAGCGCGAGGAGCGTGATCAGCGCGGCCCGGCCATTCATCAGGAAGAGCACCACGACGAGGATCACCAGGCCTGCCCCTTCGAGCAGCCGGATCAACAGGTTGTGCAGCGATTGTTCGATGAAATCGGCTTGTCGGAAAAGGTCTCGATGAATCTGCATGCCTTCGGGCAGCGCGCGCTGAATGTCGTCGAGCGTCAACTCGATCTGCCTCGTCAGATCCAAAGTGTTCACGGCCGGCTGCTTCTGAATGCCGATGACGACCGCCGGCCGCGCGTCATGCGATCCCTCGCCGCGCTTGATCGCCGCGCCCTCCCGAACGCTGCCGACGTCCCGAATCAGCACCGGGGCGGAATCCGCGGCCTTGACCACCACGGCCGCGATCGCGTCGGTGTCGCCCAGTCGCCCGACGCCGCGCACGAGATACTCCTGCCCCTCCGCCACTTTGAAACCCGCGGTGGCATTCCGGTTGGCGGCCCGCAGCGCGTGCTCGACCTCCTCGAGCGTCACCTGATGCGAGGCGAGCCGCGCGGGATCGAGAATGACCTCGTACTGCTTCTGCTCGCCCCCCGTTGCGATGACCTGGGATACGCCAGGAACGGCGAGCAAGCGCCGCCGGACGACCGTCTCGGCGATGGTCCGGACTTCCAGCGGTGAATGCCGGTCCGATTCCAGGTCCACGAAGAGGACCTCGCCCATGATCGACGACACCGGCGCGAGAAACGGCGGCTCGACATTCGGGGGCAGCGATCCGGATACCAGCGTGAGCTTCTCGGTGACCGTCTGTCGCGCACGAGCAATGTCCTGTCCCCAGTCGAACTCCACCCACACGACCGCCACGCCCACGGCGGTGGCCGAACGGACACGGCGCACGCCCGCGGCGCCGTTGAGCGCCGACTCGATGGGGAACGTGACGAGCGACTCGATCTCGAGCGGGTCCATTCCCGGCGCTTCAGCGAGGATCGTGACGGCGGGCGCGGTGAGATCTGGCAGGACATCGAGGGGAATGCGCGACGCCGTCCATCCCCCCCACACGAGAAACGCGGCGGCGAGCGCCACGACGATGGCGCGATGGCCGAGCGACCAGCGAATCAGTCCGTCAATCATCGTTCAGCCTCGCTCAGTGCACATGCCCATGTGCGGGAACCGACGCGGACAGCGAGGCCAGCCTGACCAGGTAAGCCCCCTTTGTCACCACGCGCTCGCCCAACTTCACACCGTCCGTGATCTGGACGACGTCACCGCTGCGTGCGCCGATCGTGACGGCACGACGCTCGAATGTCTCACCCTCACGCTGCACGAACAGAATGGGCCGTCCCGCATCGTCTACCACGGCGGATGCGGGGACGACGGGCCGCGGCGCCGTGGTGTTCATCAGCAGATGAAGGACGACCCCCTGGCCGACCGGCAGCCCGAAGGTGCGGTTGTCGAACGCGAACGTGATCGGGAGCGTCCGGGTTCGCGGGTCGAGCACCTTGCCCACGCTGGCAAGACGGCCGGCCGGCACTCGATCCTGCCGGCCCGGGACTTCGATCTCCGCTGCCCACACGGCACGCACTCGCGCCGCGTCCCCCTCGGAGACCTGGCCCACGACGTGGACCTGTGACGCGTCCACCACGCGAAACAGAATCGTCCCGGCCGCGACGTTGGCACCGCTTGTGGCGTCACGCTGGGCGATCACGCCGCTGACCGGCGCCCGGATGATGAAGAGACCTTCCGCGTCCGTGGGGCCGCCGGCGCGGGCGGCGTTGTACTGCGCGAGGCTGGCCTCGGCGGCGGCCAGGCGCGCGTGTGCCTGTGTCTCCGCGGACCGCGCCTCATCGAGGCGCTTCTCAGGCGCGGCGCCCGCCATCGTCAGGCGCTCGGCGCGCTCCCGATCGCGCGCTGCGAGCGCGAGCGAGGATTGCGCGTCCGCTCGAGCACGCCGCAGTTGCGGGAGGTCGCCGGGAACGGCCGGCGGCGGCAGCAGCCACGCCAATTCATACCCGCGAGAAACCTGTGTGCCCAGGGGCACGTCCGCGACCTGCGTCAGCCGTCCGTCGATTGGCGCGGCGACGTCGGCCGCGCCCCCGGGTCTGGCCTCGAGCCTTGCCGGGACCCGAATCGACTCGCGGACCGATTGCTCCCGGACGAGCGCCGTGCCGAAGTCGAGGCTCCACTGCTGTTCCTTGAGGAAACTGATGCCCGGTGTCGCATCGGCGCCTCCCGAGGTCGAGGCATGGGCCGCGGCGGCGGTGGGGTGGACATCCACATCAGCGACGCGATGTTCATCGTTGAGCCCCGCTGCCCGCAGCACGATGACGAGCTCGCGTTTACCGGCCTGCGCAGGTTTCACATCCACCCCGAAGATGCCCGGTCGAGAAGGGGCATCCACGCGGAACACTTCGGCCGTCCCGGTGCCGCTTCGAAGGTGGACTTCGACGTGGCCCTCAGTGAGCGCTTTGAACGAGTCGAGACGCGTGAGATGAATCGCGAAGCGCGACGTTTCACCAACCGCGAGGGGAGGGTACTCCGCGAACAGCTCCGTCTTGTCCGTCCACCGCGTGACGCTCAGCGTCTCTGGTTCCTCGGCCTCGATCGGAGGGGGAGCCGAGCGACCGCAGGCGGTCCCCGCAAGAGTGACCATGACAACGATCCACAGGTGCTTCAAGGCCACAGGACGTCTCCTACCGCGCGTTCCAGGGCGATCTGTGCCAGGCGCGCGTCCAGCCGAATCTCGAGACTGCGGATTCTCGCTCGTGACGCGGTGCGGACCGCGTCGAGGAGTTCGAGGATGCCCACTTCGCCTTCACGGTAGGCCACGTCGGCTATGCGGATGAGTTCGTCCCCCGCGGACGCCTGGTCTTCTGAAACTGCCAGGTCCCGCAGGGCCAGAGCCTCGGACGCGCGCGTGACCTCGGCGCGGATCCGATCCTCGACCGCAGTCCGCTCGGCGTTGACGAGTGCGCGCTCCGCGACCCATCGCGCGGCTTCGCGTCCTCCCGAGTCAAACATGGAAAGCGAGACGCTGACGCCCAGGACACCGCCACGCTCACGGCGGGCCTCGTTGTCCGCACGCTTTAGGCCGCCGAAGATCGTGGGGGCTGGCATCCGGGCTCGTCGAGCCGCTTCGGCCTCGCGGTCGGCTCGATCTCCGGCGCGCTGAAGCGCACGTAGCTCAGCCCGAGTCGCCGTCGCACGCGCGATCAGGACGTCGAGTTGATGCGCGGCAGGGTGCGGGCCTGGAGCACCCACGGCGCGTCCGAGCGGTGTGCCTCGCGGCAACATCGCTGAGACGGCCGCTCTGGCGTCGGCTTCCGCCACCGAAGCAGACGTCACCGCCTGGCGTGCGTCGCGCAGCTCCTGTTCCGCGCGGAGACGGTCGAACCGCGAACCCTCGCCTTCGCGCTCGCGCGTCCGAAGCACGTCAATCAGCCGCTCGACGTCGCGCGCGTAAGACTGGACGGCCCGCAGGAGTTCTTGTTGGGCGATCAGACGAGCGACTCCGGATGCTGCCTCGGCACGGAGCATCCAGAGGCGTGCGTCCCGTTCGGCCTCGGCTGCCGCGGTGGCGGCCGCGCCTGCTCTGGACAGCGCCGCACGGACTCCGAAGAGCGGCAGCGACTGTTCGACCTGCAGGAACTCGGTGAATCCCGCTCCTTCACGGCTGTACATCACACCCGGATTCGGGTACGCCAGGCGGGCGAGTTGCTCGCGGCGCGTCACGTCAGTGCCCGCACGGATGGCGTTCGCCTGTGGGCCGTCGCGCACGATCAGGTCCACAAGATCGCGCTCGGTTCGGTCCTGGCCTGCGGCCAGCGTTGGCACGACCAGGACGAGCCCAGCCATCCAGGCACACACCTGGGTTCGGGTCGGCATAAAACGGTCCTCGAGTATTTGAACTGACGGGCGACGGCCTGCGACGCCGACGCCGCGAAGCGGCGGAGGCGGGGCCGGCCGGGTAATCAGGCTGGGAAGTTCAGAGGCGGCGCGCGGGGTGCGGCTTGCGTGCGCGGGGGCGGGCCATGCGCACGGACGTCCGTCACGTCGCGAATGGAACGAAGCGGGACCAGCGGCTCGATGACGGTCGGTTTCACCCGTTCCGCATCGATGACCATGACGCGGGTCAGCGGCGCGCAGCCCATAACGAGCGACACCGCGTGCTGGCCGGGGTCGCACGACTCCACGTGCATTTCCTCATCGTCCTGGTGCGGAGCCGGCTGCGGGTGCTCGTGTGGCGCGAGCCCGTGCTGGTGCTCGGGATGTTCGTGATCGGAGTACGCGTGCATGTGCAACGGGGACGCTTGGCCAGCAGCGCCAGCCAAGGCGATGCCGACCAGGATGGCGAACAGGCGTTGCACAGACACAGTGTATGGAAGGAGGGCCGGAGGGTCAAACGCCGTCTGACGTGTAGCGCCGCCCGGCCTGCCGTCAGCTCGTATTCCGTCGCGGTGCGAGCGCGCGTTTCAGCAATACGAGCGGATGCGACTCGTGAGGGGACGTCAGACCCACGGCTTCCCAGCCTTCGCCGCCGGCCAGCTGCAGCTGGCGCCATCCTGCATCGGAGGTCACATCGAAGTTCAGGAGGAGGTGTTTGTATTCCCAGCGAGTGTGTTCGACCGCCATCGTGATCTTCCTTTTATTTCACTGGGTAACGTGCCTTGGTCATCACAACCCGCCCGTCTTCAGGGTTCGCTGTCCCGCGTGTGGAGCGTAATGGTCGCGATCGCTGCCGTGAGTTCGACGGGGTCAACGGGTTTCGGGACATGCGCCTGGAATCCTGCTGCGAGGATTCGAGCCCGATCTTCGTCGCGCGCGTAGCCCGTCAGCGCGACCGCGGGCAGAAAACTTCCGTGTTCAGCTTCATACTGCCGAATCTGTCGGATCAGCTCGTATCCGTCATCCTCAGGCAGGGCGATTTCGGTGACCAACGCGTCGGGCCTCTCCAGTTCGAGCATCACCAGCGCTTCTCGAACCGACGCGACCGTTTTCACGCTGGCGCCGGCCTGCGTGAGCACCAACGACGTCAGCGTGCGTCCGTCTGCGCTGTTTTCGACGACGAGGATGCGCAGCCCATCGAGCCGCGGCAGTCGCGGCATGGGAGTGCCCCTCGGAGGCGCGGTCCATCGCTCACTGAGTGCGCCCGTGTGATCAACGGCTGAAATTGGCAGACGGACGGTGAACGTCGCGCCGCGCCCCACCCCTTCACTGGCCGCGTGGACAGTTCCCCTGTGCAGCTCAACGAGTTGCCGCACGATGGACAGCCCGAGACCGAGTCCGGTGTGACGGCCCGTCGTCGCGCCATCGGCCTGTCGGAAGCGGCCGAACACGTGCGGCAGAAAGTCCGGACTGATGCCTTGGCCTGTATCGACGACCCTGATCTCCATGTGGTGGTTCGACCGCCCGATGAAGACGTCGACACGGCCCCCCTCACGCGTGAACTTGATCGCATTCGCGACCAGATTCCAGATCACCTGCTCGAGGCGGCCAGCGTCTCCGCTGACGCTTGCAATGGCCGGGAGATCGGGGGAGAACGCAAGCTGCACGTTCTTGGTCGCCGCCAACGGTCGGACGGTATCCAGCGCCGCCTGCGCCACGGCGACAAGATCGACGGGCTGCGCCGCCATCTGAAGCGTTCCCGTCGCGATTCGGGACATATCCAATAGATCGTCGATGATGTGCGCAAGAGCCCAGGCATTGCGCTCGATGGCCGCCATCCCGTGTCCCGCGAGATCGGGTGGCGATTGCTGCGACGCGAGCATTCGCGCCCAGCCCAGGATGGCATTCAAGGGCGTCCGGAGCTCGTGCGACACCGTGGCGAGAAATTCATCCTTGAGATGATTGGCCTCCTCGGCAACCTCGCTCATCGTTTGTGCGCGAAGCGTGCCGACGACCAGGCGCTCGTTGGCTTCGCGCAGCTGATCTGTGAGTTGTGCCGACTCTGACGCCGTATGGTGGAAACGTGTTTCACTTTCGCGCAGCACTTCAGCTTGTTGCTTCAAGTCATCCAAGCGTGCGAGGACCTGATATGCGGTCCCCGCGAATGTCGCCAGGCTTTCGAGCAGGCGCCGGTCTTCGGCATCGAACTTGCGGCTGTTATCGTGCGCCACGACCCAGACCGTGCCGACGGCCTGCCCATCGACGTGGAAGGGGACCAGCAGCCCTTCAATCAACAAAGGCTGCACGCCGGCAAACTGCGAGTAATGGCGATGGGCATTGGCGAAAAGGAGCGTGCAGTTGCGATCGAGCACCGTGCCGCACGGTCCGTTGTCGCGCCGCGTCGTGGTGGTCCAGGTGAGCGGCGCCCACTGCCCGGCGACCGCGTGCCAGCGGAAATGGTCTCCACTCGGACTCAGATGGCCGGGGGGACCCTCTTCGAGCAGGCTCATTCCCGCCGAGTGGCCCCGGCACAACTCCAGCGCGGTCTCGACGAGCTTTTGCAGTACGTTGTGCGGCGCGTTGTTCAACTCCTGCACCAGGACGAGGAAGGCTCGAATCTCGGCCTGGTAATCAGGCGGCCGCGACGGTCGCTGCGCCAACTGCTCGGTGCAGAGCACCGATTCCAGCGGGACCTCGGGGCCGGCAGCCTCCTCAAACCCGTCCATGCGTACCCATGCCGGAGGAATGCCGCGTCATCACACGTTGCGCGGGCCTGTTCGCCTGTGTGTTCGCGTCAGTCATACTCACCGTCGGGTCGGCCGTAGCCCGCGTCGCCGACGTGGCCGCTCGTCATCTGTGTCTGACAGAGCGCTGGGGATCAACTCCGGGCTGCCCGTCAGCAAGCCCTCGTACTCGCCGAGCGTCGCACCCATGACGATCCCTTGCTCCCCGATGTCGAACGCCCGCAGATCCTTGCTGTGAGCGCTCCCACGCACTTTCACGACGGCCATGACGCGCTGCAGTTGACCCTTCAATTCGATATACCGCTGCATGATGATCGCGTCGGTCAGAAAGGCCGTGCCGTGCGGGCTGAAGCGCAGATCCAGGTAGCTGTCCTCCAGCTCCGCCGTCATCATCATCGTGATGCCCATCCCCGTGAGCACGGCGACCATGCGATAGAGCGACTCCCGAAAGTCTTCGCGAAACGTCGGCGCCAGTGCCAGCTCGAACCCGGAGAGCGAATCGATCATGAGCCGGCGCGCTTTGAGACGGTGAATGGCGTTCACGATTTCATGGAGCATTTCATCGATGGAGAGATCCAGCGGGCGCGTGTGGATGATGCCCACTTTGCCTTCGCGGACGAGGCGCTCGTACCGCAGTCCGCTTGAATCGTCCTGCGCGTACTGGGTGGGGCGCTTCTCGAACACCGCGATGACGCCAGGTTCATCACGATGAGCGCCCTCGCTGATGAACTGAGTGGCGAGCACACTTTTCCCGGAACCCGACGGGCCGGCGAGCAGCACCGAGTAGCCGGCCGGAATGCCACCGCCGAGCATGTCGTCCAATTCCTTGACACCGGTCGATAGCCGTTCTCGAGGTTGGGGTGTGCGGGTCGCGACGTCCACGGCCGGTTGCGACTTCCCCTCTGGTCCGACGATGACCCGGGGGAAGACCTGCACACCGTCGTCCGTGATGCGGAAGGTATGCAGACCGGGAATGGGCGCCTGCCCACGCATCTTCATGATCTGCATCTTGCGAACCATCGAATTCCGGTCGAGGCTCTGCAGGAGCCAGAGCACGCCGTCCGCGACTGTGAAGACCGGATTCTGTTCAACCTCCGAGGGCTGATACTCGCCGACGAGAAACGTCGTCGCTTCCCAGCTTGTGAGCCGGACGGCCAGTTGCTGCACGAAGTGCTGCAACTCGAGGTCGCCGTTCTGTGCCCGCCCGGCAGCCTGGGCCACCGTCCGAAAGGAATCGACAATCACCACGCCGGGGCTCGTCGCTTCGACCTCCTGAACGATGCGTTCCAGGAGCCTCTCCAGCGTGCCGTTTACGATATCCTGGCTCAGATTGACGTAGCGGACCGACTCGTTCACGCGGGCGATATCGAAGAAGGTGAACTGCTGCTGATAGCGCAGCATCTTGATGGGGGGTTCGCCGACGACGGTGAAGTACAGCGCCGAACGATCAGGACCGGTGAGAGCGAACATGATCTGCTGCGCAAGCGTCGTTTTCCCCGCGCCCGGAGTTCCGGCGACGAGATTGAAGGAGAACTCCGGCAGGCCGCCACCCAGGATCTGGTCGAGTCCCGGAACACCCGTGGGAAGCCGGCGAATCGCAACCCTGTCCGTCATGCCTTATCTCTCCTCAAATGCTCGCGTCCGAAAAGGCATCGGGCCACGCCTTTCGCAACAGACTCGCGGTCAGGGGCTCCCCGATGAAGGTGACGAGCAACCCCGTGAATGTCGTGAACACCGCTCCGGCGGCTTCCGTGGCAACGTCAGGATCCTGTCGCTCCAGACAGAACACGATCTGAGCAAACGCCCCTTTCCATTGGTCGGGCTCGCGCGTGCGGGCCAGCCACGGGTATTTCTGTTGGGCCAGATACAAGGTGCGGCCAGTCAGCGCATCGACGCCAACCTGGCCAATCAGGGGAGCTGAAGCCCGGGCGAGGTCGTCGTAGGCGCGTTGCGCGGCAGCCGCGAGATCTGCCGCGCCCGCGGCCGAACCGGCGCGTCGCGCCAACGCGTTCAGCGCGAGCTGACGAAGCGCCTGGTGTTCAAGGGCCGTCACGCCGTGCCCAGACCGCAGTCGTCAGGAGGCGCATGTGTAACAGGCATGTTACGTTTACAGCGGATCGCGGAGAAATGGGCCAAGAGGTGCTCGCCGTGACTCCAAGCTCTACTATGCCAGAAACCGACGTGCTTGGCGCGTGCCTTCTGGAGGGCTCTTATTCGTGCAAAACGACAGTGAGCAGCGAGTTGTGGACCTTGAGCCCATCTTTGTACTCGATGAACCCCAATCGCTGGAATTTCTTCATGAAGAAATTCACGCGCGATCGCGTCGTGCCGACCATTTCCGCCAGCGTCTCCTGGGAGATCGCCGGGACGGCCCGCACGGGTTTGTCGTGC
Organism: Acidobacteriota bacterium; assembly: GCA_031404215.1. Classification (GTDB taxonomy): domain Bacteria; phylum Acidobacteriota; class Vicinamibacteria; order Vicinamibacterales; family 2-12-FULL-66-21; genus JALZOC01. The sequence continues at coordinate 6,056 of JANNHC010000723.1, read as the reverse complement.
TCGCCGTACCGCGAGAGCAGCAACAGCTTTCGCGCCAGCCGTTTCTCGCTCGAGCTGAAGAGCTGGTCGACTAGGTCTTCCTCGACCCGGATGGTGCGCGCCAGCAGGTGAGCGATAAACCGATCCGACATCGCGTGCTGCCGGTGCAGCAGGCGCACCATCTCCTGCTGGTCCACGAAGAGGATGGTGGTGCGAGCGTTCGCGGTCGCGCTCCCCATGCGGATGGGTTGACCCGCCAAGCCTCCTTCGCCAAAGAAGTCGCCGAGGCCCAGCATCGCCACGACCGCCTCTCTCCCCGTCTTCGAGAGCACCGAGAGCTTCACGCCCCCCTTCTGAATGTACAGCACGCTGTCACAGGGATCGCCTTGGGTGAAGATGACGTCGCCTCGCCGATATTCCACGATCCTTTTCCCGATTCCCGCCGAGTCGAGAAACGCCTGAGCATTGAATGTCCGGTTCTGCTTCGATTCCATCGGAGGGCGGTGCGTGGCCATCGGTCGCTACGATACTCCCAAACAAATCTATACCAAAGAAGACACGCCACGACCGGTGCTGTCCCCATCCTTGTCGCAACGGACCTTCAGTTCACGCCCGCACCGAGCCCGGCCGCGTCAATCGTGCTAGGATGCGCCCTTTGTAATGTGGTGGAGGCGGCCCATTTGGTGGTGGCCGGCCCACAAGGAGGCTCGTGCCGTGAAGCGTCTCGTCATGTCCGCGCTGCTCGGCGTTCTCTGGCTCTCCGCAACCCGGTCGCCCGCTCTCCATGGTAGAGGGGGCTTGCAGTCGGGGGCCGACTCAAAGGCGCTCGTCTACGCCGACTTTGAGAAAATGGAGAACAACCGGCCGGTCAGCGCCCGGGGCGGCCTGATCCAGATGTACGCGTACGAGGAAAGCGCCGTCCACAAGAGCACCTTCAAGGGTCTTGATGGCGCCGACCCGCCGGCACCCGAGCTGGTACGCGTCAAGAAAGACGACCCGAACCACGCGATGAAGTTCGATTTCTCGTTGTTGGCCCCAAATCAATGGGCTGGCGTCACGGTCGAAATCCACGGACAGCCCGACGCCGGCGGCACGTTCGTGCCCGACGACGTCAACGGGTTCAAGAACCTGTCGATGCAGGTGTACGCCACGGGCATCGAGATCCTGCGCCTCGAGGCGATCAGCAAGGGCAAAGGCAAGGATATGGGGACGGTCTACCCGCGGATGACCTTCAAGGTGCGGCCCGGGTTCAACACCTATCAGGTGCCGCTCAAGGGTTTCACGCTGCCGGCATGGGCGAACGTGCGCGTCGATCCGAAGGATATCTTCAAGAACCTGACCTCGATCAACCTGACCGCGTTCTGCGACCAGTGCGAATCGAACAAGCGGGGGATGGTGATCGTGGACAACATGGTCTTCGAGAAATAGGCGAACCACGGTGAGGGGTCGATGGCGGCGAGACACCGAGTGCTACAATGACCCTCGTGCGGCGGTTTGCGCTTGCGGTCATCGTAACGGTGCTGGCGACCAGCGCGTCAGGCGTTTGGAGTCTGGCCGTGGCGGAGCCGTGCACTACGAATGAACTGGCCGGCACCGACGAGGGCGCCTGCCCGCCCACCTGTGTGACATGCGGGTGTTGTGCCCGGGCCGCCGAGCCAGTCTTGCTCGTGCTCACGAGCTCAGTAGACGCACCCGCCAGACACGCGACCGTACTATTGTCGCGGTTGCCGAAGGCCGACCCGCTCGACATCCTGCACGTTCCCAAGCTCCGTCTCGCCTAGCTTCCCGAAAAGACATCGATCAGCAGGACCGTCGCAGAATCGGTCCAGAGGGATTGTCATGCGCATCGGAAGTCGTGCCGTCGCGGTGTGGGCGGCCGTGTGTTTGCAGACCGGTATTGCGGGCGCCCAAAGCCGAACCTTGACGCTCGCGGAAGTCCTCGCACGCGCACGAGAACAGGCGCCGCAGATCGTAAGCGCACGCCTCGCGTTGGAGGAAATACGCGGCCGGCTTGTCGGAGCGTCGCTTCGTTTTCAGGCGAACCCCGAGATCGAAGCGGGTGTCGGCAACCGTCAGGGGGCCGACCGCCGCTTCACCGATTTCGAGATAGGCGTCGGGCAGACCTTCGAGCCCGGCTCCCGACGGTCCGCCAGGATCGCCGGCGCAAACGCGGCGATGACGCAGGGTTCTGCCGACGTCGAGGAGACCACCCGGATCGTCCTGGGTTCCGCCGCCGCGGCCTACTACCGCGCTCTTCACGCACACGAACGCATTCGCGTACTGAACGCCACGCAGGAATTAGCCGCCGGTGTCTATTCGGTGGCGGATCGCCGCTTCAGGGCGGGTGACATCGCCGTTCTGGACGTCAACATCGCCCGGGCCTCTCTCGCCCGCGTTCGCGCGGAACGTGAGGGTGCCGAAGCCGCAAGGACGCTCGCTCTCGGTGCGCTGAAACAGCTGCTTCGTCTCGAAGGAGACATCGTTGTTGAGGGACGGCTTGCGCCCGGGGGCGAAGCCGACCTGAACGTCGTGCTTCAGGCTGCGTCGCAGCGGCCCGAGCTGCGGGCACTCGAGGCCGGAGTTCAGCACGCGGAAGCGGAGTTGCGACTCGGGCGTGCGTTCGCAAAACCTGACTACGGGCTCGGCGTCCGGTACTCACGCGAGGAGGGCGATCAGATCGTTCTCGGCGGTCTGACTCTGACGCTTCCCGTCTTCTCCAGGGGGCAGGAGTTGCGCGCCGTCGGCGCGGCGCGAGCGGCGCGCCTTCGTGCCGGGCTCGACGCCGCGCGCGCCCGCGTGCAAATGGAAGTGCGGTCCCACTTCGAGGCGTACAACCGGAGGCTGGCCGCTGTCCGCGTGCTCGAGACCGAGGCCATCCCAGGCCTTGATGAGAATGAAACACTGACGACTCGCAGCTTTGAAGTCGGTCAGCTCGGCTTACCCGAGCTGCTGTTCATCCGGCGCGAGATTCTCGACACACGCTCTCAATATCTCGACGCTCTTCTGGAGGCTGCACTGGCGCGAATCGACCTCGACGCCAGTGCCGCAATACTGCGATGACGTTCATGAGACTGCTCGTGTTGCTTGCGTGCGCCACTGCGCTGGCGTGTGGCCGGGGCTCGGACCAGGCACGGCCGCCGGCCGCGGAACCTGAAGCCGCCGCCGAGGCCCATACCAGGACAGACCCCAACACGGTGAGGGTCGAGGCCGGGATGCTGCGCGACCTTCGGATCACAACGGATGAAGTCGAATCACGTTCTGGTGGAGAACAGATCACGCTCTTGGGAGAACTCGCGGTGGATCAGCGCACGTACGCCGAGGTTGGCGTCCCGGCTGCGGCGAGAGTGACACGACTGCTGGTGAACGCCGGCGATTCGGTGCGTCGTGGCCAGGCCCTCGCGGAGCTCACGAGCCCAGAACTCGGCAGGTCGCGCGCCGATTACCGTTCCGCTGAAGCGCGGGTCACACTCACCGATGCGGCGCTCGAGCGCAAACGCGGTTTGGCGGCCGAGAAGATCGTTCCCCTCCGTGAAGTGCAGGAAGCCGAGTCACAATCGGCAGACGCTCGCGCGACGCTGCGATCGGCGCGGGCCGCCATCGGTGCGTTCGGTGTCGAGCCGCCGACCGGCGATATGGACGGACCCGCTTCCTCGACGTTCATCCTGCGGGCGCCCGTTAGTGGAGTGGTGATCGAGCGGACAGCCGTCGTCGGTCAGATGCTCGATCCGGCGGCGCCGGCGTTTCGTATCGGTGACCTCTCAACTCTCTGGCTCACGGCGCATGCCTTTGAGCGGGACGCGGTTCGAATCGAGAAGGGCGTGGCCGCCAGGCTGGCATTTCCCGCGCTTCCGGGGCAGGACTTCCGAGGCACGGTCGCAGTCGTGGGCCGGCACGTGGAGCGCGAGTCTCGCACGGTGCCCATCCGGATTGATGTGCGGAATACCGGGAGTATCCTCCGCCCCGGCATGTCCGCTACCGTTGCGCTCCCTGTCGGGGGTTCCGGCGATCCGATCCTCACGGTGCCAGTCGCGGCCGTGCAGCGCGTCCGCAATGAATGGTGCGTCTTCCTCCCCAAGGACACGAGCACGTTTGAGATTCGGCGAATCGGTCGTGGCCGCGACCTCGCCGGTGAAGTCGAAGTGCTGTCCGGACTCCGTGCCGGCGAACGGATCGTCGTCGATGGTGCCTTCCTGCTCAAGGCTCAGGCAGAAAAGAGTGAAGGCGGCCACGATGAACACTGAGGGGCGCCATGATTAGCCGGCTCATTCGCGAATCGTTTCACGCTCCACTGCTCACGGCGTTGCTCGTCGCGTCAGGCACCGTCATCGGAGCGTTCTGGCTTCAGGACCTCCGGCGGGACGTGTTTCCTGACCTGTCGGCCCCCGTCTTCAATGTGATCGCGCAGAACCCGGCCATGGGAGCCGAGGAGCTCGAGACCGCCATTGCGATCCCGCTCGAAGTGGCGCTCGCGGGTTTGCCGGACGTGCGACGGGTGCGGTCCAACTCCCAGCTTGGGGTGGCGCAGGTCACGATTGAGTTCGATCCCAGCACCGATTACTACCGGTCCCGGCAGTTTGTCGCGGAGCGGGTGGCGCAGGTCACGGACCAACTGCCGGCCGGCACCGATCCGCCGTTGATCTCCAGCCTGACCGGCCGATTGAACGAGATTTTCGAGTTTACGCTGGAAGCGGATCAGGGCGCAGCCGACCTCATGACGCTGCGCGATCTCGCCGAGTTCGAAGTGAGCAACCGCCTGCTCGCCGTTCCCGGAGTAGCGGCTGTGGAGCGTCTCGGTGGCTACCTGCGGCAGTTTCAGGTCCAACTGGATCCGGAGCGCATGTCTGTGCGGCGCGTCAGTTTGGATGACGTGATGCACGCCGTCGACGAATCGAATCTGAATGCCTCCGGCGGCGTTGTCGCGCAGGGGTCGATCGAGTGGACCGTACGAGCGCTGGGGCGCGCGCAGACGGTCGATGATCTTCGGCGCACGGTCGTCACAGTCCGCGGGGATGTGCCCGTGCTTCTCGGTGACGTTGCGGACATTCGTGAGGCCGCCGCCGTGCGTAGAGGCCTCGCCCATCGCCTCAAGGGCGAGGTCGTCAGCGCTCGTGTGATCAAGCAGTTCGGATCCGACACCGTACAAGTCGCTTCGGGCATTCGCCAGGCGATCGAGGATATTCGGCGCGCACTGCCCCAGGGTGTCCAGCTGCGCATCGTGTACGACCAGTCGCAACTCGTGAACTCTGCGCTGGGAGGCGTCGGCCGGGCGGTGATGTTGGGCGGAGTATTCGTCGTGCTCGTGATCCTCCTGCTGCTCGGCAACATCCGAGCGGCCCTGGTGGTGACGTTGACGATCCCTGTTTCAATTGCGCTGGCGGGACTTCTCTTGAAGCCGCTGGAGGTCGGACTCAACACGATGACGCTGGGGGGGCTGGCGATCGCGGTCGGCCTGCTCGTCGACGCCGCGATCATCATGGTCGAGAACATCCTTCACCGCCTCGGTGGCGCAACGACACAACGCGAACGGCGCGAACGCGCGCTCTCGGCTGCGATCGAAGTCGCCCGTCCAATCGCCTTTGCGACGTTCATCGTCATCGTGGTGTTCCTGCCGTTGTTCGGCATGACCGGCATCGAGGGTCGCATGTACCAGCCCCTGGCTGCGGCCGTCATCGCGGCGATGGTCGCGGCGCTGGTCCTGGCGCTGACGCTGGTTCCAGTTGCCGCCGCTCTCGTCCTGCGCCCGTCGCGCCCTGGGGCCGACGACGACGTGGCGGTGCTGCGTAGGATTAAACAGTGGTATGCGCCCGCGCTCGACCGCTGTCTTCGGCATCCCAAGACCGTCGCACTCGTGACGATTCTTGTCGCCGCACCGTGCATGGCACTCGGACTTCGTGTTGGAAGCGACTTCATGCCGCAACTCGACGAGGGCGCGTTCCTCCTGCAGACTGTGCTGCCGGCCGAGGCGGCGCTTGATGAAGTCGACCGATTGAATCATCGGGTGGAGGACGTGCTGCGCGGCGTGCCCGAAGTCGACGACGTCGTGCGGAGAACTGGGCGGGCTGAGCGAACCGAAGATC
>JANNHC010000722.1:0-11089 GCA_031404215.1 Acidobacteriota bacterium | reverse complement strand
TCTGAACTGACGCTGAAGGTGAATATGCGCCCTGCAAGACTCGAACTTGCGACCTCCTGGTTCGTAGCCAGACGCTCTATCCAACTGAGCTAAGGGCGCGCGCAAACCTCGATTATATCATCCGGCAATCGCCAGTCGTTATAATCGCGAGGTGTCCGTCGGAATCCACCGGAAAGAGGCGCCCCCCAGCGTGCGCTGCTTCGTGCTGACCATCAGCGACACCAGGACGGCCGGCAACGACACGAGCGGCAACGCGATCGCCTCCCTGCTCGCTGACGCCGGCCATGAACTCGCCGGACGCATGATTGTCCGCGACGATCCCGCGGCTGTCCGTGAAGTCATCGCGCGGCAGGTGACCACGGCGGACGTGGTGATCGCGACGGGAGGCACCGGCATCACCTCGCGAGACAGCACCTACGAAGCGATCGCGACACTCCTCGACAAGCGCCTCGACGGGTTCGGCGAACTGTTCCGAATGCTCAGCTATGAAGAAATCGGATCCGCTGCCATGTTGAGCCGGGCGTGCGCCGGCAGCATCGGCACGACCGCGATCTTCGCACTGCCCGGCTCGGAGCACGCAGTCAGGCTCGCGATGGACAAACTGATCCTTCCCGAAATCGGCCACGTCGTGCGGGAGCTCCGGCGATGACGACCATGCGCCCGATCCGCGAGACGATCCCGATAGACGACGCCAAGGCGCTGATGATGGAGGCCGCCGCCCCGCTCGCCCGCACCGAGCGTGTGGCGATTCGCGACGCGATCGATCGCGTGCTCGCGACGCCGGCGGTCTCAGGAATCGACGTGCCGCCGTTCGATCGCGCAGCGATGGACGGATACGCGGTCGTCGCCGAGGACACCTTCGGCGCCGGCCGGTACGACCCGAAGGTCTTGCGCTCGGTCGGTACGGTCTACACAGGCGACATGGCCTCACGCGCACTGACGCGTGGGGAGTGCATGGAGATCGCGACGGGCGCGCCCGTCCCCGAGGGAGCGGACGCGGTCGTGATGGTCGAGGAAACCGAACGGGCAAAGGGCTCGGACGTTCGCGTGTTCACGCCCGTTTACCCACGACAGCACGTCGGCCGCCGTGGCGGCGACATTGCGGCCGGGCACACGGTGTTGCCCGCCGGCATCGTCCTGAACCCCGCCCGCATCGGCGTGCTCGCCGCGATCGGCCTCGTCGAAGTTGACGTCGTCGCGAAGCCCCGCGTCGCGATCTTTTCAACGGGCAACGAAATCGTTCAACCCGGTGAGCCGCTCCACCCCGGACAGATCTACGACATCAACCAGTTCACCCTGTCCGCGATTATCGGCGCCCACGGGGGCATCGCGATCAGGGGAGAGACGGCTCCCGACAGCCTTCCGGCTCTCCTCGAAGCAATCGCGTCAGCGGCGGACGCCGACATCATCATCCTGTCCGGCGGCAGTTCCGTGGGCGAGCGCGACCTGATTCTGGATGCCCTGCAGCAGGCCGGCCAGGTGATCTTTCACGGCATCGCCGTGAAGCCTGGCAAGCCGACGATCTTGGGAAAAGTCGGCGGCAAGCCCGTACTCGGGATGCCCGGCAACCCGACCTCGTGCCTCTCGAACGCGTACCTGCTTGTCGTGCCGCTCCTGCGACGGATGGGTCGGCTCCCGGACTACGTCCCCCACAGCGTCCGCGTGCCTCTCTCGCGGCGCATCGTCTCGACGACAGGACGCCACCAGTTCTATACGGTCCGCCTCGTCCAAGGTGCCGCCGAGCCCGCGTTCAAGGGTTCAGGCGACATCACCAGCATGGCGCACGCCGACGGGTACATCGAAATTCCCGCGCAGACCGACATCGTTGAAGCGGGCGAAACGGTCGAGGTTAAGCTGTTCTAATGCAGACATCCCCCCTGCGGACCGCGCCACCCTTCGAATTGCCGACACAGAAGGGGGAGATGCAATCGCTCGCGCAGTTCCTCGGGAAGGGACCGGTGCTGCTCGCGTTTCACCGCGGCACATGGTGACCCAATTGCCGGCGCCGGTTCGGTGAACTGGCACACAACTCCAGGCTCTATGCCGAACGCGGCGTCCAGGTCGTCGCCGTCGTCGCGCAGTCCTCCGAGGCGGTGCGGACCTACATCGAGGAGTCGGGGCTGCCCTTCGACATTCTCGTGGACGAATCAAGAGCCGTGCTGAAGGCGTATGGGGTGTGGCACGCCGTCGGCCTGTCCGCGTGGAACATCGCACGGCCGGCGTTGTTCCTCATCGATCGAGGGGGCGCGATTCACTATTCGTTCATCGCGAGCCGGCAGGACGAATTCCCCACGCACGCGGAGATCATGGACGCGATAGAAGGACTCAGAACCCTGGGCCCAGCATGAGCCCCGAGTCCTGAGCCCTGAGCTCTATTTGAAGCGCTTGTTGACCTCGTCCCAGTTGACGGCGTTCCACCACGCTCCGATGTAATCGGGCCGGCGATTCTGATACTTCAGGTAGTAGGCGTGTTCCCACACGTCGAGGCCGAGGATCGGCTTCTTCCCTTCCATGAGCGGGCTGTCCTGGTTCGGAGTGCTCTCGATCACCAGCTTGCCGCCGGCATCAATCAACCACGCCCAGCCACTGCCGAACCTCGTGACTCCGGCCTTCGCGAACTGTTCCTTGAAGCTGTCGAAGCTTCCGAAGGACGACTTGATCGCGTCGCCGACGGCGCCCGACGGCGTGCCGCCCTTGCCCGGGCCCATGATCTGCCAGAACATCGTGTGGTTCACGTGCCCGCCGCCGTTGTTGCGCACGGCCGTGCGAATGTCCTCCGGCACGCTGTTGATGCCGCGGATCAAATCCTCCACGCTCTTCTTCTGGAGGTCCGGATGTTTCTCCAGCGCGGCGTTCAGGTTGGTCACGTACGCGGCGTGATGCTTGTCGTGGTGGATCCGCATCGTCTGCTCGTCGATGTGCGGCTCCAGAGCCTTGTAGTCGTAAGGGAGCGGTGGAACTTCATGCGCCATTTTCTGCTGTCTCCTTCAAAGGAGAATCCTATCAGGGTACAGGTCTGAGGGTACAGGGTACAGGTAGAGCTAAGGATGGGCGGCGGTCAGTTCTTGATGGCGAGCATGCGATCCAGCGCGAGCTTGGCGGCACGCTTGTGGTCCTCGGGGACGATGATCTGATTGTGAATCTCGCCGTCCACGAGCCCCTCAAGAATCCAGAGCAGGTGATTGGGCGAGACGCGAAACATCGTCGAACAGAGGCAACCGAATGGATCGAGCGTGACGACGGTCTTTCCGGGGGCGACGTCGTGCCCCAGGCGATTGACGAGATGAACCTCGGTCGCGACGGCCCATACCGTCCCGTCCGGGCTGTCCTTCACGACGTTGATGATGTATTCGGTTGAGCCGCTCCTATCGGCGGCCTGGACGACGTCGAAGGTGCATTCGGGATGCGCGACAACCTGCCCGCCCGGATACTTCTTCCGGAACGCGTCGATCTGCGCGACGGTGAATCGCGTGTGAACGGAACAGTGCCCATTCCAGAGGATGAGCTTCGCCTTGCGCACGTGTTCCGGCTGAAGGCCGCCCCAGATCTCATTCGGATCCCACACGACCATCTCGTCGAGCGGCACGCCCATCTTGTAGGCGGTATTGCGCCCGAGATGCTGGTCCGGGAGCATCACGAGCTTTTCTCCGTGCTCCCACGCCCACTTCATCACCGCGGCCGCATTCGTTGACGTGCAGACGATGCCGCCGTGGTCGCCGACAAAGGCTTTGATTGCCGCCGACGAATTGATGTACGTGACGGGGATGAGGCCCGCTCGACCGTCCTCGACCGCGTCGGTTCTGATGCCCATCTCGCCGAGCTCGCGCCAGCACATGTCGAGCTGATCGGGGGCGGCCATGTCGGCCATCGAACAGCCGGCCGCGAGATCGGGCAACAGAACTTTCTGATGGGGCGCGCGAAGGATGTCCGCGCTCTCGGCCATGAAATGGACGCCACAGAAGACGATGAACTCCGCCTTACCGCGGCTGGCTGCCGCACGCGAGAGCTTCAGGGAATCGCCGATGTAATCCGCGAACTTGATGACCTCGTCGCGCTGGTAATGGTGTCCGAGGATGACGACGCGGTCGCCGAGCGTTTTCCTGGCGGCTGCGATCCGCGCGTCCATCTCGTCGTCTGAAAGGCGCAGGTATCGCTCGGGGAGCGGTTGACGCTCCCCGATGCTCGCCTTTTCAACGTCGGTGAGGAGTTTGATATCCATTATTTGTCCTTCCGCCTGAGGCGGAAGCCACAACGTCAGTATCTATTGTACCAGTGCGGGGGTCTCATCAGGCGCTTCAGGGCCGGTTACAACGTTGTAGAGTGTGTCGCGCTCGATGGGGTCGCGGCCGGCAATGCGGATAAGGCGCCGTATGGCGCCGGTCGTCATGGCCTCGGGCGTACGGGCGCCGGCCATGTGGTAAATCTTCTCCTCCTGCACGGTTCCGTCGAGGTCGTCCACGCCAAACCACAGCGCCAGCTGCGCGATCTCGACCCCGGTCGCAATCCAGAACGCCTTCACATGCGGGATGTTGTCGAGCATCAGCCGCGAAACGGCGTGGACGCGGAGCGTTTCGGTGGCGCTCGGCGCCGGCAGCTTGCGCATCTGGTTGTTGTCGGGATGGAACGCCAGGGGAATGAACGCCTGGAACCCGCCGGTTTCGTCCTGCAGCGCACGTGCGCGAAGCATGTGATCGACGCGCTCTTCCCTGGTCTCGATGTGGCCGTACAGCATCGTGACGTTCGTGCGCATGCCGAGGCGGTGCGCGAGCTTGTGAATGTCGAGATACCGGTCCGTGCCGCACTTGTCGTCGCAGATCTTGCGCCGCACTCGCTCCGCGAAGATCTCGGCCCCGCCGCCGGGGAGCGAGTCGAGCCCGGCCGTCTGCAGCTCTCGCAGCACCTGCTCGTCGGTCATCTTGTACAGATCCGCGAAGAACGCGATCTCGACGGCAGTGAAGCACTTCAAGTGGATACCAGGCCGGATGCGTTTGAACCCGCGCAGCATGTCCAGGTAGTAATCAAACGGAAGCTCGGGATGGAGGCCATTGACGACGTGAACTTCGGTGAGCGGCTGGTGGGACCGATCGCGCAGCTTGTCCCACGCCTGCTCGAGCGACATCGTGTAGGAACCGGGGTCTCCCGGCCTCAGCCGCGCGAACGAGCAGAACAAGCAGCTCGCCACGCACACGTTCGTCGCCTCGAGACGGATGTTGAAGTTGTAGTACGTGCGTCCGCCGTGGCGCTTCTCGCGCTCCCGGTTCGCCAGCCACCCGAGCGCAAGCAGATCCGGACACTCGAACAGCCGCACGCCGTCGTCCAACGACAGGCGTTCGTTGGCCTCCAGCTTTTCCCGGATGTCCGAGAGCCCTAACGCGCTTACACGATCAATCATCATGTGTCGCCCGCAACAGAGGCAGGCCTGAAGGCCTGCGCTACGTGCCGTGTGACGCAACCACCGCATCGGTCGGGTGACACAACCACCGTATTGGACACAACCATCGTACCTGAATACCCCGGACCGCGAAATGCTATACTCGGCGGACAATTGACGTCGAGCCGGTGAATCGCATCACCGGCTCTGCCCGGCGGTCACGCGAAGTGGGTGAGAGTCCCACGCGGTGCCGCCACTGTAAGCGGGGAGCCGCATTCCACGAGCCGGTTTTCAGGCCGGCAGCCACTGTGCGCACGCGACGCGCATGGGAAGGTCAGGAATGCGGCGGGGATCCGCAAGCCAGGATACTTGACGCCGGGCTCGTCCTTTTCCGCCTCCAGAGGAGGCATCGGCGCGTGAACACGCCGAGAAGGAGCCCCGTGCGATACCAGTCCCGTTTTATTTCCCTTTCCATTTTCCTCGCGCTCTCCGGCGCCACGCTCGCCTTCGCCGGGCCCGTCAGCGGCCGCATCGTGGATCCGGATCGCCGCCCGGTCGGCGCCGCTCGAGTTCTTCTCGTCAGCAACGGCGCGCCACTGCGTACCACGACGACCGACGCACGCGGAGAATTCACGCTGATGGCGCCGGACACGGGCCGCTACGAGTTGCGCGTGGCGCTCGAAGGCTTTCGCGCCGAGCCGGTCATCGTCGAGGCGTCAGCCGAGGCGCGCGACGTTGGTGCGCTCGACCTCGCGGTGTCGGCGGTGTCGGAGACGCTCGTCGTGTCGGCCTCCCAGGTTGAAATCCCGCTCTCGCAGGCCTCGTCTGCCGTCTCGGTCATTAGCGGCGCGGAGCTGCGCGATCGGCAGGTGGCGACCGTCGCCGACGCGCTCCGGCAGGTGCCGGGACTGACGGTCGCACGTTCCGGTAGCGCCGGCGCGCTGACGGGCGTCTTTCCACGCGGCGGAGAGTCCGACTACACACTCGTTTATATCGACGACGTCCAGGTGAACTCCTTTGGCGGCGGCTTCGATTTCGCGCATCTCTCGACGGCGAACATCGATCGGATCGAGATCGTGCGCGGACCGCAGAGTGCCCTTTACGGATCGAACGCGATGGGGGCTGTCGTCCGGATCGTCACTCGTGACGCGGGTCTGGTGCGGAGTGACGCATTGTTCGAAGGCGGCAGCTTCGGCTCGACACGGATGTCGGCCAGCTCATCCGGCGCTGCTGCCGGCTGGTCGTGGGGAGCCGGCGTCGATCGGCTCGTGAGTGACGGGTTCAACGGCGCGCGCACCGCCTCCGGCGAAGAGATCGACAACGATCGGTACACGCGATCGGAGGTTGCCGGCAGCGGCGGGTGGCGAAACGGCTCGGGCGCGGCGCTCCGAGGCGCGCTGCGTTTCGCCCGTGACGATCGTGGCTTCGCCGGACCTTTCGGCTCAAACCCGATTGGGGCGTTCACCGGCATCGACCGTACGTCTCGCGGCGCCGACGATCGCTGGAGTGCGTCGATCGGCGGCGCAATTGCTTCGGGGCGCCGCGTTCGCACGCACGGACAGATGGCCTGGAACACGATCGACAGTGAGTTCTTGAGCCCCTTCGACACATCCGCGTCGGGCTCCCGTCGCGTCACCGCGAGGGCGCAGACAGACATCGCCGTGGGTCCAGGAGTTGACGTGTCTGCCGGGGCGGAGTTCCAGCGTGAGCGTGTAACGAGCACGTACATCACCGACAACGCGGGCGAGATTCCCATCAAGCGGTCGGTCGCCGGCTACTTCGGCGAGGCGCGGTGGAGCGCGGCAGGCCGGCTCTTCGCCACGGGCGGTATCCGCGTCGAACACATCCATCGTGACGCCATGGGCGCACTCAACGACCCGTTCAGCTCCCGGCCGTCCATGCCCGCGGACGCCGTCGTCTCGGTCAATCCCAAAGTGGCGGCCGCATACTATCTGCGCGCGACGCCAGGATCTCAGACGAAGGTGCGCGCGTCTGCGGGCACGGGCATCCGTCCTCCGGACGGGTTCGAGCTCGCCTTCACCGACAATCCATCCCTGCAGCCCGAACGCAGCCGCAGCGTCGAAGCGGGCGTCGATCAGGCGTTCGCCGGCGGCCTGGGATTGCTCGAGGCCACCTGGTTCCGCAACAGTTTCGACGATCTCATCGTGGCCGTCGGTCGCTTTGTCGAGTCGAGCCGATACCGCACGGACAACATTTCGAATGCCCGCGCCAAGGGGCTGGAACTCGCGTCAACCGTTCGAACACGGGCCTCCGGCTTCGATATCCAGGGACGGGTGTCGTACACGTTTCTTGACAGCGAGATCCTCGCAGTCGATCGCGACAATGCGGCGCCGTCTCCCTTCATGGCCGGCCAGGCGCTGCTGAACCGGCCGCGTCACCAGTGGGCCCTCGATGCCGGCCTCTCGCACGGCCGCGCCACCGGCTGGATCCGGGGTGGCGGCAGAGGCCGCGTGCTGTCCGTGGAGCCGTCGTACGGGACCTTCGGCGGCTTGTTCGAGGCCGCGGGCTACAAGGTGTGGACGGTGGGCGCGTCGTGGCGCGTCTCGCGCCAGCTCGAACTCTTCGGGCGCATCGACAACCTGTTCGATCGCCGGTACGAGGAGGTCTTTGGCTTCCCCGCGCTCGGCCGCGGCGCAGTCGCAGGACTCCGCATTGCTACAGGCCGCTGACCTCGTCTTCGGGTATCCGGGACACGCGCCCGTGCTCCGTGGCGTCACGATGGAGATGCCGGCGGAGAGTTTTGTCGGCATCATCGGCCCGAACGGGTCGGGGAAGACCACGCTCTTGCGCGCGCTGGCCGGCGTCGTGCGCCCCTCGAGCGGGCGGGTGATTCTCGACGGCGCGGACCTCACGCGCGTTCCGCGGCAGGCGCTCGCCCGCCGGATGGCGGTGGTTCCGCAGGAGACACACCTCGCGTTCGACTACACCGTGATTGAGGTCGTCCTCATGGGTCGGTATCCTCATCTCGGCACGTTCGAGATCGAAGGACCGGCGGATTTTACGATCGCTCGAGAGGCGCTCGCCGCCACCGACACGCTGGCCCTGCAGGATCGTGCGTTCGACACGCTCAGCGGCGGTGAGAAGCAGCGTGTGATCATCTCGGCGGCGCTGGCGCAGATCTCGGCCGCCGACCGCGATGGCATCCTCCTGCTCGACGAGCCGACCGTCGCGCTCGACCTCGCGTATCAGCTCGAGCTCGGAACGCTCCTGCGCGATCTTCAGCGGCGGCTTCCGATGGCCATCGCGGTCTCCACCCACGACCTCAACTTCGCCGCCGGGCTCTGCCGCACGCTGGTCCTTCTCAAGGATGGCAAAGTCCTGGCATCCGGAGCCACCGAGGACGTGCTGACACCGGACCACATTCGAGCGCTCTACGATGTCGAAGCTGAAGTCACCCGGCACGCAGGAACCGGCCGGCTGCTCGTCGTCCCGGTTCGGCGCGTGCCGGCGGGAGGCCGCGCGTGACGGCCTCTCTCGGCCGCCGGATGGCGATGACGCTGACGGCCTTCGGGCTGCTCGCCGCCGGCGCCATCGTCACGGCCCCGCTCGTCGGTTCGACCCACATCAGCCTGCGGCGCGTGTTCGATCCGGCGATTCCGTTCAGCGACAATGTGGATGCGCAGATTTTCTTCATCGCCCGCCTGCCGCGCACGCTCGCCGGCGCGCTCGTCGGATCGATGCTCGCGACGGCGGGCGTCGTGTTCCAGGGACTCCTGCGCAACCCGCTCGCCACCCCCTTCACTCTTGGCGTGTCCGCCGGCGCCGCACTCGGTGCGATGCTGGCGATCACCTTCGGGTGGTCGTTCGCGTGGGTGGGCGTGCCCGCCGCGCCAGCTGCCAGCTTTGTCGGATCGATCGCGGCGGTCGCGATTGTCTATGCGCTCGCCCGGGCCCGCCACCAGGGACTCTCCACCAACGTCCTGCTGCTCGCCGGCGTGACGATGAACGCGTTTTTCTCGGCGCTCATTCTGTTCGTGCAGTATTTCGCGGACTTCGCGCAGACGTATCGCATCCTGCACTGGCTGATGGGGGATCTCGACATCAGCAGCTACCAGCCGATCCTGACCGCGCTTCCACTGGTCCTGGTCTCGTTCGCCGTGTTCGCGTGGCTGGCGCGTCCCCTCAACCTGCTCAGCCTGGGCGGCGAGAGCGCCGGCACGCGCGGCCTGCACGTGGTCGGGGCGCAGCGCGCAGCATTTCTGAGCGCGTCGCTCGCCACCGGCGCGGCGGTGTCGGTCGGCGGGCCGATCGGCTTCATCGGCATCGTCGTGCCGCATCTCGTGCGGCTCCTGGTCGGACCCGACCACCGCCTCGTCCTCCCCGCCTCGGCGCTCTTCGGCGCGGCATTCCTCATCGGCTGTGACGTGGTCTCCCGAACCGTCATGGCGCCGATCGAGCTACCGGTGGGTATCATCACCGCGCTCATCGGGGGGCCGTTCTTCCTGTGGTTACTAGTGAGGAAGAGGTGAGTCCAGGAGGAGACGGAGCGAACGGAGAGCTTTGGGCTTCAATGATGTACATTGTCGAACTGCTCGGGCTGACGAGTAACTGGCCTTGAACAAAAGGATCTTCGTTCGTCCCTCCGTCCTCTCCGTACTCTCTGGAGCGGCGCTGCTCGTCTCGCTCCTCCTCTCCTCCGCCGAGGCGACGCGGCAACCCACCGAAACGCCTGTCCCGACCCGGATCATCTCGCTCATCCCGGCCGTCACCGAAATGCTCTTCGCCATCGGCGCCGGGCCCCAGGTCGTCGCGGTCAGCAGTTTCGATACCTACCCTGTAGAGGTCTCGAAACTGCCGCGTGTCGGCGCGCTCATCGATCCGGACGTGGAGAGAATCCTGTCGCTGCGGCCCGATCTGGTGGCGGTCTACGGCAGCCAGGCGAATCTACGCGCGCAGCTCGCGCGGGCGAACATTCCGCTCTACGTTTACGCCCACGCCGAACTGGCCGACATCCCAGTCACCATGAAAACGCTGGGCGCACGAGTGGGCCGGGCCGGCGAGGCGCAGTCGACAGCAGCAGCAATAGAGGCGCGAATTGCGGCCGTGCGAACGCGCGTGGCCGGACGCTCGCGACCGCGCACAGTCATCGTGTTTGATCGCGAATCGCTGGCGCTGCGCGGCATCTATGCCAGCGGCGGCTTCGGCTTCATCCACGACATGGTGAACGCGGCGGGGGGCGAGAACATCTTCGCGGACGTGAACCAGCAGGCCGTCCAGGCGACGACCGAACTCATCCTCGCGAGACGCCCGGAGGTGATTCTCGAACTGCGGGGAGAGCCGCTCGCCGCCAACGTGCGCCCGAAGGAGATCGCGGTGTGGCAGGCGCTAGGGTCGCTTCCGGCCGTCCGCACAGGGCGCGTCTACTTAATCGATCGGCAGCTCACCGTCATTCCAGGCCCGCGCGTGGCGGAGGCCATCGAGGTCATTGCTCGCACGCTTCACCCGGGCGCCGCAAGATAACGGAAGGGACGGAGGGGGCGGAGGTAACGGTTCCGGATCACAACGGAGGAACGGAGCCGACGAAGACACGAACGGAGAAAATCATCTAAGGAATTCTGAAAAGTCTTCTCCGTTCCCTCCGTCATCTCATGGGTCTCATGCAGCAAACTCGACCGACACGCGCTGCGGAATGAGGCCGCGTTCGTAGGCGTCCGACATCAGCCGTTCGAGGCCGAGGCGGCCGCGCTCGCTCGCCGT
>JANNHC010000721.1:0-2318 GCA_031404215.1 Acidobacteriota bacterium | reverse complement strand
GGAGATGGTGATGACCGTGGTCCTCGGGACGCGCAGCTAATGGGCAGGTAGCTACTGGAGATGGAACCCGGAACATGCCAGAGGAGCCTGGGCAGGGACGACGAAAAGCAGCGCGGCTCGACGACAGGCAGTTCCTGGCCGTCGTCGAGAACGCGCCACTCGTCTCGATGGATATCGTTGTCCGCGACCCGTCCGGACGCGTCCTTCTCGGTTTCCGGGAGAACGAGCCGGCCAGGCATTCCTGGTTCGTTCCAGGCGGGCGCATCGGAAAGAATGAGTCACTGGACGACGCGTTTTACCGGATCACTCGCGAGGAACTTGGCAAGGCGTTTGACCGGACGCAGGCGGCGTTCCTGGGCGTGTATGAACATTTCTACACGACCAACGCGGGCGGCCTGCCTGGGTTCGGAACGCACTATGTCGCACTTGGCTACGAAGTCACTGTGTCAGAACCGCTTTCACCCCCGCGCGAGCAGCACAGCCGCTATGACTGGTTCACGGTCGCGGATCTACTCGCCGCGAGGGACGTTCATCCGAATACAAAGCACTTTTTCTGAGCGTTACGGCGCCTTCGTCGCCTCGAACGTCCGGCGGGACGTGACCGAATCCGGCTTTGCTGCCATCATCGTCATCGACTTTCCGACCAGTTTCCCATCAACCATCCGCCCAACCGAGCGGAACTGGACCTTTGGTGCCCCCTTCTTCGCCCCCGGAGGAACGAACGCGACCGACGTGACCATCATGCTGTCGGCGTCAAGCGCGGTGGCGAACGCGACAGGTGCCGAGGTGCCCGCGTACGTCAGCGTCCCCGTCGAGTCGGTCGTGTAGTTGGCGACCCAGGTACTCGTCACCGAGTCGGTCCCCTCCGCTTTGCTTACCCCGTTCCAGCTGCCCCTCAGATCGGCCGCGCTGATCGTCGCGGGTGGCGCCGGTGGCATGGCCGCCGCGGTATCCGAGGGTGGCGCCTCGGCCTTGGTGCAGGCGACAAGGAGTGCGGCGAAAAGGATGCCTTTACGCATGGAGCCTCCGAATGGGACTGTTCACGCATCGGCTTCGCGACGTCGCCAACGGGCCGGTGCAGGAGAGCGCACGGCCAAGATGCACTCGACCCAGCCACACCGCCAGTCGGCGCGTGCGACCGATCGTGCGTAGTTCGGGGAGCACGCGAGCGGGCACTCGTGGTTTCGGTCCAATCCGCCGCCGCACTTCACGCCGCAGTGTCACCGAAGGCGGTGATCTGTCGTCCATGAGAGAGACGCTGTTGTGGTGGCCGGGCGACGCTCGTGACTGGCATCACATTGGCGCCAGAACGGGTTCACTCCGGCCCAAGGCAGGTGTACGTGACCCCTCATGACTGGAAATCCACCCTCGGCCACATCTCGGTCTGCGTCGTCATCGCCTGTGCAGGAGCCGGCGCGACTCAGCCGACCACGCCGGCAGAGGCGGTGAAGCTCGCTTTTGTGGTGCAGCCGAGCGCAGTGACCGCGGGATCGGCCCTCAGCCCGGCGCTCCAGGTGGCCGTGCAGAATGCAGGCGGCAACACGGTCGTCGCTGCGACCACGGAGATAGCCCTGGCGCTCACGCCGGGCGCCGGCCCGCCTGGTGCGGTACTGGGCGGGACGCTCACGAGAGCGGCGGTCGGTGGCGTGGCGACCTTCGACGACCTCACAATCGACAGAGCGGGTGCCGGGTTTTCCCTGACCGCCACGGCGGCGAATCTCGCGAGTGCGACCAGCGCCGGTGTTTCTGTGACCGCCGCTGCGGCGGCGAGCTGCGCCACCCCCGCGTCCGGCTGGATCTGGTGCGACGATTTCGAGGCCGATCGCCTGAGCAGCTACTTCGAGGTCGTCACCGACGGTGGGAGCCTCGCGCGTGCAGGCGCTGTCGGGCGGAACGGCTCGTGGGGCATGCGCTCACGCTTCGGCGTCGGGCAGGTATCTGCTGGCTCGATGAAGCTTGCCTTCGGGCGCACTCCGGATGCCTACTTCCGGCCCGTTGACGCCGGCACCAGGAACTATCGCGAGATGTACTGGCGATTCTACCTGCGCAACGCCGCAACGTGGACGGGGGGCGGCGGCGACAAGTTGACGAGACTGACCAGCTTCGCAGGGACCAACTGGTCGCAGGCGATGATCGCTCACATCTGGAGCGGCGCTGCAGGCGCCAACCAGGACTACCTGGCCCTCGATCCGGCGTCCGGAACCGATGCCGCGGGCACAGTCATGACAACCACCTACAACGATTTCGCCAACCTGCGTTGGCTGGGACTGGCGCGCAGCAATACTCCCATTTTCGACGCCAGCCGCGTGGGACAGTGG
>JANNHC010000720.1:0-2703 GCA_031404215.1 Acidobacteriota bacterium | reverse complement strand
ACCCGCGCGGACGGCGCGCTCGAGGAGCGCGGCCAGCTCCGCGTCCGACGCAAAGCGCAACCCGGCGATCTGCTTGTTGTCGAGCTGACGGAGGAGTCGCTGCTGCTCGGGCGAACACAGGGCCGCGGTGCGGATATGCATCTCCAGCTTGATGATCCGATCCTGGAGACGCGTGGTGTAGAGGCGGCTGATGGTGAGCAGCATCACGACCGACATGCACAGGGCCAGCAGGCCGATCGCAAACGACACGCGGCCGCCCACCTCGAACCACCGCAGCGAAAATCCGACGAGCGCGACGAGCAGGAATAGACCGCCAATGACGGTCGGCACCGGCCGGTGCGCGTGTGTTTCGAAGGTCTGCATGATGTCTCCTGGGTGGCGGGACCGAATGTGCACCCCGCGGCGATTATACGTCGCGCCGGCAGGGCATATACTCCCCGCATGAACACGCGCCGCACGGGGATCCCAGAGCTTCTCAACCCTCTCTCCCGACCATGATCCGGATCACAGACACCCTGTCCATCGACGACCGCGAGGTGGAGGAACGCTTTGTCCGAGCGTCGGGGCCCGGGGGGCAGAACGTCAACAAGGTGGCGACGGCGGTGCAACTGCGCTTCGACGTCAACGCCTCGTCGCTCCCGCACGACGTGAAGACGCGGCTGATCACGGCGTCGGACAGCCGGATGACGATGGATGGGGTGCTGGTCATCGATGCGCGCGAGCATCGGACACAGGGACGGAACCGCGAGGCGGCACGGGCGAGGTTGGTCGGTCTGATCGAACGGGCGACCCATCGTCCCAAGAAACGCCGCCCCACGAAGCCGGGCAAGGCAGCGAAGGAAAAGCGCCTGACGTCAAAGAAGCTGCGCAGCGAGACCAAGGCGGGCCGGGGCCGGTCGCGCGGCGAGGAGTGATCGATCACACTCTCGCGAGGATGCCCCTGGCGGTCGTGTGGCGAATTGTGCCGAGGGCCTGGCAATACACCGTCAGCTGGCGCCTGTAGCGATCGAGGTCGGTTGAAAGCTCACGATCGGTCTTGAAGTCGATGACGGTCAACCCCGTGACATCTTCGAACGCCAGGTCGATCGTTCCCTCGATGAGCGTCCCGTCGGGAGCCTTCCAGATAATCGGCAGCTCGCGGTCGCATCGGCCCGCGCGCTCGGCCTGCCGCACGCGGTCGAAGAGCGGATCCCGAAGCAAGGACGAGACGACCTCCACAGCCGCGTACACCTCCTCTTCCGCGTACGGTTCCCTGTCTGCGGTCGGCAGGATCCGGCCCTGGGCCTGTGCAACGGATGCGATCACCCCTTCGGTGGCATCGAGCGGCACCGTCGCAAGCGTGGCGTGCACGAGCGTCCCGAACCGTGGTCCGAACGGCCGCTCGGCGGAACGCGAGAAATCGATCACCTCGATCTCCGGCGCGCCCGAGACATTGTTGACCGAAGGGTCGAACGCGCGGTCGAGCGCGACCGACGTCGCGGTGCGGATCTTCAGCGAGGGCACGCGTGCCCGAGCGACTGATTCGCCGCGACCGGTTCGCCACTGCTCGTAGTCCGCAAGCCGTGCGGCAACCATGGCCGGGTCGCCATCTCTCGTGATCAGATCGTCCCTGCGCAGGCCGTAGCCGGAATCCGCGTCGAGCGACAGCACGTGCGGATCCCACCAGACGACGGAGTAGTCTCCGCCTATTGAATTGAACTGAGACGAAAGCGCCTGCGGCCCACGCGAGGCGCCGGAGGGTAGCGCGGCGCCAGCCGCGCCGCCGAGCGTGAGCGAGCGGGGGTGGGGCCCCGCGAGCAGTGAGAAATGATACGAGCCGGGCGCAACGGTCGTCGGCCGGGCAGGATCGCCGTCAGGTCGCGTGAGCACGGAGTCCCTGGACGGAAACGCCGGACAGCCCGGGCCAGGCGCGCGCGCCTCTCTGGCAAACAAGGATGGATACACCGCCGGCATCAGCGGGTCGAGCCAGCCGCCTTCGTAGACCTCGTCCCCGACCACCGGGACCACGAGCACGTCACGCGCGCGCGTGGCGGCGACGTAGGCGAGGCGTTCTCCTTCCGCTTTGTCGCGCGCCGCTTCCTCGTAGCCATGCACGAGCAGATCGGTCGGCGCCCAGCCCCCAAGCTTCAACGCGCACAGGCTGCCGCCCGGATCGATCCATCGGCCCGCGTCGGGGCGCGAGAGCTTGCACGTCAGGTCCGCGAGGATGACAACGGGAAATTCGAGGCCTTTGGCCTTGTGCACCGTCATCATGCGCACGCCGTCGCTGTCTTCCTCGAGGATCGGGGCCTCCGAAGCCTGCGCGGTTTCGGCTGCCACTCGCAGCTCCTCGACGAAGCCGCGGAACGAGATGCCGCCGCCCATCTCGTATTGCCGCGCCAGCTCGGCGATGTGAAGGACGTTGGCGAGCGCCTGCTCGCCGCCGGTTCTCAGCGCGAAACCCACGTGCGCTCGAGTGGCGGCGAGAAGTTCCTGAAGCGTTCCGGACACGCCACCCGAGGTTCGTTCCGATACACCATCGGCCTGCGCGCTGTCGTCTTTTTGCACGTAGTTGCGGTGCGTGTGCAGGCGTCGCAGCAACCATAACGCTTCGGCGATCGGCCGGAGATGCGCTATCTCTTCAGGCGTGTTCTCGTCGAACACCGCCGGCACCCGAAACGGATGGAAGATCCCGCGAGTGAACCGGTCGCCGGTGCGGCGCCC
>JANNHC010000719.1:0-7380 GCA_031404215.1 Acidobacteriota bacterium | reverse complement strand
GGCACGATCTCACGCAGAGAAGAACCTCGCGCAGAGAGCGCAGAGGGCGCAGAGACGGGCGGCGGTCGCCGCTCGACTCCGTCTCCGCGTGCTCAGCGATCTCTGCGCGATGTGTTTTATCTGCGCGCGGGCACTATGTCGACGGACGGGCGCTATCGATCGAACACGCCGACCGTTTCCACGTGCGGCGTGTTCGGAAACAGATCGAACCCCCGCAGCGGACCCAGCCGGTATCCAGCGTCCAGCATCCGGCGCGCGTCTCGGGCCATGGTCGGGGGATCGCACGAGACGTAGACGATACGCGCGGCGCCATGTCGCGCGATCGCCTCCATCGCGTCCTTCGAAATCCCGGTTCTCGGCGGATCGACGATGATGGTGTCGGCGACCTCACGACGCCCCGTCACGTGATCCTCGACGCGTCCGACGATGGCGCGAATCGCCGATGGAAATGGTGCGGCGTTCTCCTGCAGATCGGCGCCGCTGTCGCGATCCCCTTCGACGGCCGTGATACCCGCGCGGCCGGTCGCCGCAAGCGCCACGGAGAACACGCCGGCGCCTGCGTACAAATCGAGCACGGTCCCATCCAACGGTATGGCGTCGAGCACGCTGACCACAAGATCGGACACCAGAAAGCGGTTGGCCTGAAAGAACGAGGCCGGCTGGCGCCGAAGCTGTCCCGCCGACGCGCGTCCGTGCGTCAGAGCGGCCAGCGGATCCCCGACGCCCGGATCGCCAACACGCACGAGGGGGCCGATCTGGCCACGCGCCGTGCAGCCCGTGAGCCGGGCCGCGGCGATCGCGCGGACAAGCGCAGGCTCCAGGGCCCGCGCATCCGGCACGACGTCCAGATGCAGCGCACGTTGATCGCCCGCCATGTTCTCGCTGAGTGCGAGCGACCGGACGTCCGCGCGCGCGTCCCGCAGCACCGCGAGCGCCACATCGATCGCCGTCATCGTTTCGGCCGTCAGCTGGCGCGTCTGGCGCGCGTCGCAGATCTCGTGGGTCCCCTCGCGATAAAACCCGGCCACGGCGTCCCGCGCATGAAGGCGCGCGCGCATCCGGTACCCGGACTCCGGCGAGGCCGCAACCGCCACCGGGCCGTCGATCGGGATCCGGCCGATTCGTGTAAATGCGTCGGCCACGATCTCCGCTTTGAGCGCAACCTGCCGTGGATATGAAATGTGGGCGTACGCGCAGCCGCCGCACAGCGGATCGGACGGCGCGTCGCGCCGGTCGGTCGAGGGTTCCAGAATGCGAATCGCGGATGCGAACGCGAGGCGCTTCTCGACCCTCTCGATTCGCGCCGACACGAGCTCGCCTGGAATCCCTCCCGACACGAGCAGAATCTGGCCATCGTGGCGCGCGATCATCCGGCCGCCGGCCGCCGGTTTCTCAATCATCGCGTCGATCTCGTCGCCGGGTTTCAGCATGTCACTCGTAAATGATCACCGGCAGCCCGAAGGCCTCGCGCAGCAGCCGGTGAAACGCGGCGTGGCGCGCGCGATCGAGCGCCGGTTGTGGCATGCGTGAAACAAACGGCGCGAGCTCGGCCTCCGCCTCGCGCTTCAGCGCCGCTTCGAGCGCGGCATCGGTCGCCTGCTCAGCCGCCGTCAACAGCTCCTCGTCCAGGGCCTGCAGGCGATCGACAATCACCGAGCGCGATTCGCCCCGCGCGGCTCGAGCGTCCGCGGCCAAATGATCGAGCTCCCGCACGGCCAGATCGACCTGCTCACCAAACGGCAGGCTCCGGCTGGCGCTGGCCCGCAGCGCCGTCAACCGTGAAACAGCCCGCTCGATATGCGCGGCGAGAGGCGCCTTGCGCGGCGCGGGCTCGTCGGAACCGCCGGCCCCGACGCCAATGGCGCGGCGCCAGCCGTCGAAGAGGTCCAGGATGTCCGCCTCGCAGAATTCGATCCGGACAGGCCGGCGCCGCGGTCCCTTCGCGTAGTACCGCTCGCAGTACTGGTCGATTCCGCGAAACGCCACCTTCAACGGGACGCCCAGCGCGGCCCACCCGCACACCTGCTCGAACGCAGGCCCAACGATGCGAATCAAGTGCCCTTCGTTCTTCCGGCACAAATACGTTTCAACCTCTCGGCAGTAGTCGGCGGAGTCCATGGGGTTGGGGCACAGGTTGCGGGGCTCAGGGCTCAGGGAGATTCTACTGATTCCTCTGCCAGATCAGCCGCAGCCCATCGAGCGTCAGGTTCGGATCGACACGCTGGATGGCGGTGGTTTCTCCAGCGATGATGTCCGCCATTCCGCCCGTGGCCACGCAGGCGGCGCGGTCACCGCCCTCGAGCTCGGCGCGCATCCGCGCCACGATGCCGTCTACCATCGAGACGTACCCGAAGAAGAGTCCCGACTGCATCGATGTGACGGTCGTCCGGCCGATCACGGCGGGCGGCTTGCGCACCTCGACGCGGGGCAATCTGGCGGCCCGTTGAAACAGTGCATCCGCCGAAATCCCTATCCCCGGACAGATCACGCCACCGATGTACTCCCCGGCCGCGGATATTGCATCGAAGGTCGTGGCCGTTCCGAAGTCCACGACGATCACGGGGGCTCGCGCCGCACGTCCGTACACCTCGTATGCCGCCACCGCATTGACGACGCGATCCGCACCGACATCCGACGGCGGGGAATAGAGCACCGGCATTCCTGTGTTGGTGCCCGGATCGACCGTCAGCGGGGACCGGCCGAAATATCGCTCGGCCATCTCCTCCATCGTCCGCGTGAGCGGCGGCACCACCGACGACAAGATGATGCCGGTGACGCGATCCAGAGGAATTCCGCTCCGCGCAAAGAGATGAGTCACGAGGATGCCCACTTCGTCGGACGTCCGGTCACGCACAGTCGCCAGGCGCCAGCTCTCGGCGAGACGCGCCTCGTCGAAAACGCCAAGGACGATGTTCGTGTTGCCGACGTCTATCGCTAATAACATGGTCCTGCTGGCTTCTATTGGGTTCTACTGGCTTCTGCGCGGTTCACGTCCAGCGTAGCTCGCCGGAGATGATCCGCTCCACGCGCCCGCCGGCTCGCACGAGCAGGGCTCCATCGTCTGCGAGTCCTTCCGACACGCCCGCACGTGTTCCCGCCGGAGTGTCCCATTCGACCCTCGCGCCTTTCGAAGATGGCGAGAGCTGACGCCAGCGGGCGAGAACCGCGTGCGCGTCGCCAGCCGCGAGCCGCTCGAACATCGCGGAGAAGCGCGCGAGTGTCTCAGTTAGCACCATTCCGCGTTCGGGGGCGCGACCGAGCTCGGTTTCGATCGATGTCGCACGCCCGGCCAATTCCGGCGGATATGCCGCCGGCCGCATGTTGATGCCGAAGCCGAGTATGACGTACTGCAAACCGTCCGCGCTGGTTGACGCCTCGGCGAGTATTCCGGCGAGCTTGCGCCGCCCGGCCGCCCCGGCGCCGGTCACGACGACGTCGTTGGGCCATTTGATCTGGACCGGAAGGCCGGTCGCCGAGCGAATACCGTCCGCGACGGCGACGCCACCGGCCAGCGTGATAAGCGGCGCCGCCGACTGGTTGCGGCAGACGAGCGACACGTAGAGCCCGGCACCCTGCGGCGAGAACCACGTGCGGCCGAGCCGGCCGCGGCCCGCGGTCTGACCGGACGCCACGACGGTTGCCCCCTCCGGAGCGCCGTGCTCGGCGAGCGATTGCGCCACGTCGTTGGTCGAATCTGTCTCAGAAAAAAAGTAGAGGGGATCACCGAAGCTGCCCCGGTGCGGTGCGCTCGCCGTGAGGGCCTCGGCCAGGTCGGCCGGGACTGGATCAGACATGCGGCCTACGCCACGGTGCCGGGTGAGGGACGCGTGGCCGCGGATGCGTCAAGTTCAAGCTCGAAGCTCAGATCGGCGGCAGGCGCTGAATGCGTCAGCGCGCCGACCGACACGTAATCGGCGCCCGTGAGCGCGAGCTCCGGCATCCGGTCGAGCGTCACGCCGCCCGAGATCTCGACCTTCGCCCGGCCCGCGATGCGACGAACGGCTTCTCGAACATCCTGGAGCGGAAGGTTATCAATCAGCACGATGTCGGCGCCCGCGGCAATGGCCTCGTCCACCTGTTCGAGACTCTGCGCCTCGATTTCGATCGGCATCTCCTGGTGCGCCGCCTTCATCTTGCGCATCACTTCACCGACCCCTCCGCCGAGGCGGATGTGGTTGTCCTTGATCAGAATTCCATCGTCCAGGCCGCTGCGATGGTTCGTGCCGCCGCCGGCGCGCACGGCGTATTTCTCGAGCACGCGCAGCGTCGGTGTGGTCTTGCGCGTGTCCAGGACGATAATGCCCCCGGCGGCCGCGTCCACGTACCGCCGGGTGATCGATGCGATCCCCGAGAGCCGCTGCAGAAAATTCAGCGCCGTCCGTTCTGCCGTCAACATCGAGGCCGCCGCTCCGTGAACTTCGGCCACGACGGTGCCGGAGGCGCAGCGATCCCCATCCCGGACGTTCTGCGCGAACACGGCGCCCGGATCGAGCTGCCTGAACGCCTCCGCCGCGACATCAAGGCCCGCGATCACGCAGTCACACTTCGCGAGGATGATCCCCCGCACACGAAGGGACGGATCGACGGTGGCCTCGGTTGTCACGTCGCCCCACCCGAGATCTTCGGCGAGGGCGCGGCGAACGGCCTCCCTGTACAGCGCGGGATCGAGCGGCGCGAATGGGACCGATCTCACTGGGGGCGCTCCTCTCCTGGTGTGTCAGGCGGGGCCAGCTCCACGTCCACGAGCAGCGCATCGGCGGCCGCGGTCTCGAGCTGCTGAATCAACCCGGACGCGCGCAGATCTTGTTCCACCTCCGGGAGCAACGCCAGCTGCGCGGCGGGCGCGCGTACGACGGCTTTCGCCACCGGCGTCTTGAGGGCACGCTGTTCTTCGGACTTCTTCTTGCGAATCGCGCCAAGCACGGCGGCGGCGAACTGCAGCGACTCGACGGCGCGGTCGTCTTCCGAACCGCCGCACGCGGCAAGCACCTCCTCCGGGGTGGGCCACGCAGATCGATGCACCGACCCGTCGCGCCACCACGACCACACCTCTTCGGTCACGAATGGAAGAAACGGCGCAAACAATCGCAGCATCGTCGAAAGCGCGGCGAGGAGCGCACCGTTCGCTGACGCGGCGAGCGCGGGTCCCTGATCGCCGTAGCGGCGCCCCTTGACGAGCTCCAGGTAATCGTCGCAGAACGACCAGAAGAACGTCTCGGTGCGTTCGAGGACGCGCGTGTAATTGAACGCCTCGAGGTCAGCGGTCGATTCACGGACGATCCGCGCCAGCATCGTGAGAAGGCCCCGATCGATGGCGGCCGTGACCGGCCCGTGCGGCGCAGGCTGCGCGAGAACGAACCTGGACGCGTTGAGCAGCTTGATCGCGAGCCGGCGTCCGACTTTCATCTGCCCCGGGTCGAACGCGGTGTCGGTGCCGGATCGGCCGCTGGCCGCCCAATACCTGACACCGTCCGAGCCATGCGCTTCGAGCAGGGCCATCGGCGTCACGACATTCCCTTTCGACTTCGACATTTTCTTCCGGTCCGGGTCGAGCACCCAGCCGGAAATCGCCGCGTGCTTCCACGGCAGCGAGTCGAATTCGCAGTGCGAGCGGAGCACGGTGTCGAACAGCCATGTGCGGATGATGTCGTGTGCCTGCGGACGAACATCCATGGGGAACACGCGCGCGAAGAGATCGGGATCTTCCTCCCAGCGCGCCGCGATCTGCGGCGTGAGCGACGAGGTCGCCCACGTGTCCATCACGTCGGGGTCTCCCGCGAACCCTCCGGGCTGGTTTCGCTGGCCCGGGTCGTAGCCGTAGGGCACGTCCGTTGAGGGATCCACAGGAAGGCGATCTTCGCCCGGTACCAGGTGCGCGTCGTAGTCGAGAGAGCCGTCGACGCGAACCTTGTACCACAGCGGGAAGGGCACACCGAAGAAGCGCTGGCGGCTCACGCACCAGTCGCCCGCGAGGCCGTTGATCCAGTTGTCGTATCGCGCCTGCATGTACGGCGGGTGCCACTCCAACTCGCGTCCGCGCGCCAGCAACTGCTCGCGGAACTCCATCGTCTTGACGAACCACTGCCGGCTCGTCACGATCTCGAGCGGGCGATCGCCCTTTTCATAAAACTTCACCGCATGCGTGATCGGCCGGGGCTCCCCGAGCAGATCGCCGGAAGCCTTCAGCTCGTCCACGATGCGTGTGCGAGCCTTGACGGCGGACAACCCCGCCAGCTGGTCGTACTGTGCCTGGGCGCGCGCCGCGTCGGTGGATTCCCAGCCGCGCTCACCCCACGTCACCGGCTTGAAGGCGCCGTTCGTCTGGATGATGGCGCGGACCGGCAATCCGAGTTCGCGCCACCAGATCACGTCGGTCACATCGCCAAAGGTGCAGATCATCGCCGCGCCGGTGCCCTTCTCCGGATCCGCGAGCGCGTGAGGCTTCACAGGCACGCGAACGCCGAAGAGCGGCGTGATGACCTCGCGTCCGAAGAGCGGCTTGTAGCGCTCATCGTCTGGATGGGCCACGAGCGCGACACACGCCGGAATCAACTCCGGCCGCGTCGTATCGATCTCGACGAACGCGCCCTCCCCGCTCGACGGCTTGAATCGGATGCGATGGTACGCGCCGGGCTGCTCGCGATCTTCGAGCTCCGCCTGCGCCACCGCCGTGCGGAAGTCGATGTCCCACAAGGTCGGCGCTTCGAGCTGGTAGGCGAGGTCGCGCCGCAGCAACCGAAGAAAAGACAGCTGCGACACCCGCTGCGCGCGCCGGTCGATGGTGGCGTAGGTCATCGACCAGTCCACCGACAATCCGAGATATCTCCAGAGGTGTTCGAAGATCTTCTCGTCTTCGGCGGTCAGCCGCGCACACAGCTCGACAAAGTTCGGGCGCGACACCGGGATGGCGTGCTTCCCCGGCTTGTCCGGGGCCGTGAAAGAGGGGTCGTACGGCAGCGACGGATCGCACCGCACGCCGTAGTAATTCTGCACGCGTCGCTCCGTCGGCAGGCCGTTGTCGTCCCATCCCATCGGATAGAACACGGCCTTCCCGCGCATCCGCTGGAACCGCGCAATCACATCGGTGTGGGTGTAGGAGAAGACGTGCCCCACGTGCAACGAGCCACTGACGGTCGGCGGCGGCGTGTCGATCGCAAAGACGTCGGCGCGCGTACGGGTGCGATCGAAGGAGTAGACGCCGCCGGCGTCCCAGCGCGCCATCCACTTCTGTTCGAGCCCTTCGAGGGCGGGGACCCTCCACTCCGATCTTACGCATGAACTCGCGCTCGTCGAACGGCAGCCCGGCAAACTCGCTTCGTTCGCGCGACGTCAAGGACTCGACGTCATCGTAAAATCCGGGCACTTGCACCTGGCCCTTGT
>JANNHC010000718.1:0-2280 GCA_031404215.1 Acidobacteriota bacterium | reverse complement strand
AGTCGATGCCGGGCGCTTCCCCATCAAGCGTGTCACCGGAGATGCGGTCGTCGTCAGCGCCGATGTGCATGCCGACGGCCACGACGTGATCGCGGCGTCAGTGTTGTATCGGCGCGCCGGCGACGAGACCTGGAACCATGTGCCGATGCAGGCGATCGAGAACGATCGCTGGCAGGCCCCATTTCCCGTGGACACGCTGGGGAGGTACGAGTACACGGTCGAAGGCTGGGTCGATCGGTTCGCAAGCTGGCGCCTCGATTTGTCGAAGAAGGTCGAGGCCGGACGGGACGTCTCGCCGGAGCTGCTGGAGGGCGGCGCCATCATCGCGGATGCGCTGACGCGCTTTCCGGAAGGTCCGGAGGCCCATCGGGTTCACCAGGTTCAGCGGACGCTTTCGGATCCGGCCACGGAGGCTGGCCGGGGCGTGGCCGCGGCGCTCGATGCGGAGCTCGCCGCCGTGATGGCGGCGCATCCGGATCGCAGCCGTGCGACCAGGTTCGGGCGGGTGCTGGAGGTGCTCGTCGAACGCGAGCGCGCGCGGTTCGCGGCATGGTACGAAATGTTTCCGCGATCGGCCGGACACGATCCGTCGCGCAGCGCCACGTTCGACGAAGCCGCGCGGATGCTGCCGTATGTGTCGTCCATGGGATTCGACGTCCTGTACCTGCCGCCGGTCCATCCCATCGGCCGCAGCTTTCGCAAGGGACCGAACAACTCGTTGACGCCTGCGCCGGGGGATCCGGGGAGCCCCTGGGCGATTGGGTCCGAAGAGGGCGGACACACCGCCATCGAGCCCGGGCTTGGCACGCTGGAGGACTTCGACCGGTTCGTCGCGGCGGCGACGGGCCACGGGCTCGAGATTGCGCTCGACATCGCGTTCCAGGCCTCGCCGGACCATCCCTACGTCCGCGAACACCCGGCATGGTTCCGGCGCCGGCCCGACGGGACCATCAAGTACGCCGAGAACCCGCCCAAGAAATACCAGGACATCTATCCGCTGAACTTCGAATCAGACGACTGGCAGGCGCTCTGGCGCGAGCTGAAAGGCGTCTTCGAGTTCTGGATTGATCGCGGCGTGAAGATCTTCCGCGTGGATAATCCACATACCAAGCCGTTCGGCTTCTGGGAGTGGACGCTCGCCGAAATCAGGCGGCAGCATCCCGACACGATTTTTCTGTCCGAAGCGTTTACCCGGCCGAAGGTGATGCGGTACCTCGCGAAGGCGGGATTCTCGCAGTCCTACTCCTACTTCACGTGGCGCAATTCGAAGGAGGAGATCGTCGAGTACTTCACCGAGCTCACCCGGACGAAGGTCCGCGAGTACATGCGGGCGAATCTCTTCGCCAACACGCCCGACATCCTGCACGAGTATCTGCAACACGGCGGCCGGCCGGCCTTCCAGGTCCGGCTCGTCCTTGCGGCGACGCTTGGCGCGTCGTACGGCATCTACAGCGGCTTCGAGCTCGCGGAGAACGCGCCGTTGCGCGAGGGCAGCGAAGAGTATCTCGACTCGGAGAAATACCAGATCCGCCCGCGCGACTATCAGCAGGCGGGCAGCCTCGCGGAGATGATCGGGCGCATCAACGCCGTCCGGCGCGATCATCCCGCGCTGCAGCACGACTGGGGGCTTGCGTTCCACCGGACCGACAACCCGGAGCTGCTCGCGTACAGCAAACGCCCGCTTCATGGTGACGACCTGATCATGGTCGTCGTGAACCTCGATCCCTCGAACATGCAGCACGGGTTCGTGCAGCTGCCGCTCATCGACTGGGGTTTGACGCCGAATTCGACTGTCGAGGTGCTCGATCTGCTGTCACGCGAGCGCTACGTCTGGCGAGGGGAGTGGAACTACGTGCGCCTCGATCCGCAGGACCGCGTCGCGCACATCCTCCACGTCCGCATTGACCCGGATGCGCGCAGCGCCGGCACGGAGGACGTCAAGCCCATGGCGGCCGCCCTCGGGCGTTAGCGGCCGCGAAAGACACCATCATGGCCGATCCTCTCTGGTACAAGGACGCCGTCATCTACCAGGCGCACGTGCGCGGCGCCGTCCAGGATGGCGCCAAACAGCGCCTCGGCCGTGGCCGCGTCCATATCGCGGGCACCTTTGATGCCGCGGCCGATTTCTTTGATGAGGGGGGCAAATTGCATGGCGGCAGTTTAGTGGTTGGCGCGGCCTGCCAGAATGGCGCCTTTCCATACAGCGGGATACCCCATGAGCAACCCTATTTTTCAAGCCTCCGTACCCGTGTTCAAGCAGATGTTGGGCGGCCTGTCCGA
>JANNHC010000717.1:0-5582 GCA_031404215.1 Acidobacteriota bacterium | reverse complement strand
GAAATAACCGCGGACTACGCCTACTTCCGGCTTCGGGACGAGGGCTACCAGCAGTCCGACATCGATCGGTGGGCGGCCACGATTCGAACGCTGCAAGGCGTCAGCGA
This sequence comes from Acidobacteriota bacterium, assembly GCA_031404215.1. GTDB lineage: Bacteria > Acidobacteriota > Vicinamibacteria > Vicinamibacterales > 2-12-FULL-66-21 > JALZOC01. The sequence continues at coordinate 5,475 of JANNHC010000717.1, read as the reverse complement.
CGTGTTCGTGTATTTCAAGCACGAAGAGCAAGGGCTCGGGCCTGATTTCGCGCGTCGCCTCATCGCGGCGCTATAAATGGCTGATTGTCGATTGTCGATTGCTGATTGCAGCAATCGTCAATCAGCGATCAGCAATCATCGATTCAGCGAACTCGACGATCCGTCGTTCCGCCCAGTACCCATCGTCTTGGCCGGCGTCCGACACGAAGCCGCAGTGGCCGCCGTGGCTGGTGACGATGAGCGTGATGTGCGGGTTCGCCAGCAGACGCGGATCGCGAAAGGGCCCGACCGGCACGAACGGGTCGTCCTCCGCGCTGATGATGAGCGCGGGCACGCGGATGCGATCGATGACGCGCATCGCGCTGGCTCGATGGTAGTAGTCGGTGGCGCCGTGGAAGCCGAAATGCGGCGCGGTGAAGAACTCGTCGAATTGCCGGACGGTGCGGATGCCGGCCAGGCGTTCGATCGCATACCGCCCGGGGTGCGCCGCATGCTTGCGGCGCATCCGTGCCTTCAGGCCGCGGACGAAGTTCCACTGGTAGATGAGGTTCTGCCGGCGCTCGAGTGCCTGTACGCACTCGGCCAGTTCGATCGCCGGCGAGACCGCACACACGGCCTTCAATGCCGAAGGAGGGGAGTCGCCGTAGTCGCCGGCGAGCTTCAGGGCCAGGTTTCCGCCCAGGGAATAGCCGGCCACCACGACCCGGTCGATCCCCTCGCGGCCGACCTCGTCGATCACGTGCGCCGCGTCGGCCGTCAGTCCCGAATGGTACAGACCCTCCGAGAGCGCTTCGGTCCCGCCGCAATTGCGCTGATTCAACAGGATCACGTTGAAGCCGCGCGCGTAGGCCTTGTCGGCAACCCCGCGCATGTAGTGCGCTGTGCTCGAACCTTCAAGGCCATGGAGCGCGATGAGCGCCGGATGCGCCTGGGCATTGGCCTGCCAGTGACAGTGCGCGAGGACACGGGTTCCCCGTTCGACGTCGAAATGCCGGACGACAGGCGCCGGGAGTCCTGGAAATCGTCGCGGCCGGCCCCAACAGTAGACCGTCATCAGGTGACCGCTGCGTAGGCCTGGTTTGGGTAGGTAATCGTTCATCCTGCGCCCTGCGCCCTGAGCCTTGACCCCTTCATTTATCGCAACCGATAGACCCGGAGGGCTCCGCTCGAGTAGGCCAGCGGCAGGTCGAGCGTCTGCGCGGTGACGAGGAAGTCGAGCCCGTACGACGCCGCGAGCGTCCGCGCACGCTCCGGCGTCATCTGATCGAACGCCTCAACCTCCGCCAGCCGATCGCGCGTGCGCACGGCGACATCCCGCTCGTACATGCCGATGGCCGCATCTTTGATGGCTTCCACGAACACGTCGCGCTCGCCGGCCACGCGCAGGCTCGTTCCATAGTGGGCCGCGTGGAGCGGATGGGCGATCCAGCTGGTGTCGCGCGGTGTCGCGCGCGCCCAGGCCATCACGCGCCCCCAGTCGTTGTCGGCGATCCCAACCTCGGCGATCGGCCGGTCGGGAAACCTCACGAACTTGATGTAGGCACTGCGGCTGATTGACGCGAGGGCAATGATGAAGGCCGTCACCTGTGCGCGCCGCACCGAAACGATGGCCCCCTCGGCGATCGCCCATGTGGCATACAACACCCCAAGAAAGTCGAGCATCCAGAAAATACGCGGCGTCTGCAGTTGCACGACGATGGCGACACGAGCGGCGTTCAACGGTAGCGCGGCGGCAAACACGAGCAGCAGCGCCAGGCAGCCCCACATCAGGCCCGTCTCGCCATCGGCCAGGAGACCCGCGGCGCGCCGGCGTCGATACACGAGCCAGATGATCGGCGCGTATGCCAGGTTCAACACCCACGCATACGCCGGCCATGCCATCGGGAACAAATAATCCTTTGTCTCGAGCGTAGCCAACCACGCGGCGTCCATGATCACCAGACGGCCGGCGAGCGGACCAGCAAGAAGCATCCAGCCGGCGGCGGCGGCCGCCGCGCCTGCCGCGGCGAGCAGCGGGATCCGCCGGCGAGGCTCGTTCACGAACGTCCCGGCGGCGATCCAGATCGCGAACCACAGCGCCGTGGTCGGATGGAGAAGTCCCGCGGCGACCACGAGTGTCGCAGCCACGGCGACCCGCCGGCGCAGCAGTGCCGCGATTGCCAGTGCGCCAAGGCTGAAGGCGAGCTGGCGCGGGTGGAAGTAGCCTTCCAGCGTGTTCGTGCCGGATTTCGCAATCGCGTGACGAAGCGTCAGCGCCGCCGCAAACGCAATCGTCGTCCAGGCTGACCGGTAGAGGCGGTCTCCGATCAGCACGACCGCCCACAGCAGAAGGCCGAGCGTGACGCCGTACAGCCCCGCGAAAAGAGAAGGCAGCGTCAGGCCAGTCGCGCGCGTAAGGGCCGCAATGACCTCGTCGATCATCGTCAGGCGCGCCTGCGAGGCGATGAGCGCGCCGTCGCGCGGGAACAGGGCTGGATCGATCTGTTCGAGCGCGGCTGGAATGTAAAACGCCAGGTCCGATGCGCCGTACCGATAGCTCGCGGAGTTCAGCGTGCAGAGGAGAAGGAAAAGGGCAAAGGCGAACGGAACAATGAGCGATTTCTGCTTCACCTACTGTTCGTCAGCGGTGGGACCGTAAATCGACGGCAGCGGCACGTTCTTGAGGCGCAGGTAGACGCTCAGCTGTCCGCGGTGATGAATCACGTGGTTCATGACGAACGACCGGATCGCCGACACCCGCGGCATCGTAAAGACAACGTGGTCACCATTCTTGAACGTCCAGGGAGTGAGCATCTCGGCATCGCCCGCGGCGGCCAGCCCGGCGCGCGCGGCCGCCACCGTCTTGTCGAACTGCGACAGAAGGCTCACGACGGACTGGGGCGCTTTGGGGCGCGTATCTCCCAACGTCGTGACGTCGAATACCGTGTTCTGCAGGACCGCCTCGCACCAGTGCGGGATGTTTGCGATGTGCCCGGCGAGCTGGCCCAGGCTGAACGATTTGTCGTGCGGCTTCCACGCGAACTCGGCTTCAGGCGCACGCTCGAGCAGCCGGCGCGTCGTGCCCATCTCGTGGTCAAATTCGGGGAGCAATGCGTCTTTGATGGCCATCGCCACAGAATATCCGGCCCGGCGGATGGCCGCAAGCAACTCCCCCAACCGGCGGCCCGTTCAGGATGTCATCATCATGGAATCGCCGCGGCATCGAAGTGAACATCGAAATGAACCGGGAGGCGCCCGGCGGCGTCTTGCTTCTGGAGCCTGAATGAATGAGTGGGTGGGCGGGTATTCCGGGGCGCTCGTGAGTCTCGACGAGGTTCTCGAGCGCGAATTCGAGCACCGCCTTCGTGAATCGACGACCCTGGCATTCCGCGTGGCGTACGGCGTCCTGCGCCAGCGGCAGGATGCCGAAGATGTCGCCCAGGAAGCCATCGCGAAGGCCTACCGCAAGTTCAGGCAGCTTCGCGATCGCGACCGGTTCCGGGCCTGGCTGGTCCGGATGACATGGCGGCTCGCCATCGATCGGTGGCGCGCGGATCGGCGACGCGCGGTTCGCGAGCAATCGATTGAAGTGCCCTCCGCGACCTCGAAGACGTCGGAGGACGCGGCGGTGTCGCGCGAACGGGCGGAGCAGTTGTGGCGGGCGATCGATGCGCTGCCCGAAAAGCTCCGGGCCGCGATCGTGCTCTCGGCAATCGAGGGACACGACATTCGCGAGGTCGCGCGATTGCTGGACGTGCCCGAAGGCACGGTGAAGTCGAGGTTATTTCTGGCCCGCAAAGGGCTGGCGGAGAGGCTGCGATGTCTCGCACCCGAATGAACGACCGATTGAGCGAGATCGACGAGCGCGTGGTCGCGGCAGCCGAGACGGATCTCGATCGGCTGCTGTCGATCGAGCCCTCACCGGAGTTCGCCGCCAAGGTTCGCGCGCGGATTGGTGCCGGGCGGAGAACCTCTTCGCCATGGACGCCGTGGCGTGTGGGCCTGGCGGCCGCGTCGCTCGTCCTGGCACTGGTTCTGGGGTTTGCCCAGCGAGGCAGGGTCGTCCTGCCGGAGCCGACGACTGCAGCCGAGAATGACCGTCAACGAAACGAGGGTCACCCCAAGTCGGGATCGAGCGTGCCGGTGGTCGCGGTTCCCTCCCCGGCGGCAGGGTTTCGAACGCCACCGGACACTCGCGACAAGGTCGTGCGCAGCCGCACGTCGGTCCCGGCTCCAGTCGGCGAACCAGACGTCGTCGTCGATCCGGCGCTCGCGGAAGCGATCCGGCGGCTGGCCGTCTCGGCGAGGAACACCGTACTCGACGAGACGGTGCAGCACGTCACCGCGCTCCGAACCGAGAGTCTGTCGCTTCCTATCCTCGTCGTGGAACCGTTAACAGTGCCGGAACTCGTGCTCAGTCCGGCCGATCCTGGCGCCAGGCAATGACCGCGCCCGCCGAGATGGCTTCAAGGAGTGAACCGTGACCAGAATGTTTCGACTGATGTCGGCGGCGATGGTGATGTTGACGACAGTGGCAATGGGGGCGCAGGACGGTCAGGCCCCGGCACAGGCTGCCCGCGCTGGAGCGGGACTGGTCTCGCTGAAAGTATCGCTGGTGCTCTCGCGGTATCAGGGGGACAAGAAGCTCACCAGCATGCCCTACACGTTGTCAGTCATCGTGAACGACCGCGCGAGTTTACGCATGGGCACGCAGATCCCGGTGCCGACGACCGTCATCGGCGTTGGCAAGGACGGCGAAGCGTCGAAGTCGTATAGCTACAAGGACGTGGGAACCAACATCGATTGTCTCGCCACCTCGCCCCACGACGGCACCTACAAGTTGACGCTCACGGTGTCGGATTCGTCGGTCTACTATCCCGACCAGACCGAACCTGTTGCCCGGTCAATCGTTGCATCCACCGGAGCGCCAGCGTTCCGCAGCTTCATGGCAACGTTCAGTATTCTCCTGCGCGACGGCCAGACGACGCAGTACACGACCGCGACCGATCAGATGACCGGCCAGGTCCTCAAGATCGACGCGACACTTAACGTGCAGAAATAGGCCCCGACCTATTGCATGAAAGTCGTATCGGGTTCGACGACGATCGTTTTCTGGCCGATGAGTTTGTCGCCCGCCATCACCTTGACGAGATACGTACCTGGCGCGACGGCTGGAGTACCGAAGCCGCCCCGGCCACCCGCCGCAGCAGCTGGTGCCGCTCCCCCGGGCGCGCCCCCTGCTTGAGGGGCGGGCGCCTGTTGGCCGGCCGGCGCCGTGGCTTGCGCACCAGCGGGTGCCTGCGCGCCGCCGCCCAGCCCGCGTCCGCGGCCACCGCCGGCTCCTGTCGCCCGGAGGTCCCACTGCACGCGATTCAGGCCGGCGTGTGTCGTTCCGTTGATCGCGCGGATCTCGCGGCCCGTGACGTCCGTGATCGTGATCCGCACGTCTGCGGGAGCGTCGCTCTTGAGCCAGTAACTGATCGCCGAACCCTGCGC
>JANNHC010000716.1:0-10547 GCA_031404215.1 Acidobacteriota bacterium | reverse complement strand
GTGGACGTGGGGGGCGGATACGACCGCGCCGCGCGATTCTTCGATCGGCTGCGCGTGTTCAGGCGCGCCGCCAGCCTCGGGGGGGTCGAAAGCCTCTGCAGCCTGCCGGTCTTGACCTCGCAGTGGGGTCATACCGGGGAGCAGCTCGAACGCGCCGGCGTGACCGACAGCATGGCGCGATTGTCGGTGGGGCTCGAGGATTCGGCAGACCTGATCGCGGACCTGGATCAGGCGTTGGGATAGGGCTCAGGCCTGTCCTACTTCGCCACCGGCTCCTTCTTCTTGTCAGCCGCCGGCTCGTGCAGGAATTGCTCGGCCATTTCCGCGATCCGGGCGGTCATCGCAGGTCCCTGCAGATCTCCGAACTTCTGGCGGAACCTATCGATCGGCACGACGGCCTTCGCCATGGCGCGATGGCCGCCGGCGCTGCCGATGTCGGCGAACCACCGCTTGACGAACTCACCGGCATTGCGCGAGTAGCCGAGGTTCCGCACGCTCACGATGAGCGATCCCGTGACGATGCCCGCGACGATGGTCCACTTGACGTCTTCGAGCTGGAGGAAAAAGTCGGCGGTGTAAGGAATGAAGTCTTCGCGGGGGGCTTCGCCGACGAACGCGCTGAAGACCTGCTCCCTCATGATGCCGCCCTGGCTCGCCCGCGTGACGAACTCGAGCCGCTCCAGCGTGATTTCCGCCCCCTCCATCTTCCGGATGAGCGCGGCATCCGCCAGCGGGTACAGGAACGTGAACGCCTCGAGATCGACGCGGTTCGTGTGCCGCGCGAAAAACAACGTGTCAGACTTGATAGCGTAGAGCATGGCCGTTGCGGTACGCTCCGAGATGTTCACGTCCACGGCACGCAGGTGTTCGGTCAGGATGGTCGAGGTCGAGCCGTAGTCGGCCCGGATGTCTTTATACGCCGCACTGTATCCGGTCTGTTCGGGATGATGATCGACGACGAGGTCGACCCGGTCGAGCATCCCGCCGAAATAGTGCGGCTGGACGTCTACGGTCGCGATGCGGTCGAATTCCGTGAAATTGGCCGGCGTGATCTTCTCGACGTGGATGTCGAGCATGTTCGCCATCCGCAGGTTCTCGGGCCGCGTGACTCCCTGCACCGCGCCGATGATCGCCGTGGTCTTGGTGCGCCGCAGCAGGTTCCGCAACGCCAGGCCGCTCGCCATCGCGTCCGGGTCCGGATCGTTGTGCAGGAGGATGAGCACCCGATCGGCATCCGCGAAGTACCGCTGGTACTGCTGCACTCGGGCTCGGGTCATGGATCGGCTGAGCTCGGTCACCAGCGTCGGACGGATGAGCTCCGGAAGATCGAGGTGCGTGACGTCCGGAAATTCCGCCCGCCCGGCCTCCGCCGCCTTGCCGGGCGTGGTATGCAGGACGTAGACGAGCGTGCCCCCGGCGTCGCGTATCGCCGACAGCACTTTCTTCACGCTGCGGCGGCCGTTGTCTTCGACGATGAAACAGGTGCTGGGGGAAATGTCGGCTTTGAGGTAGGTGTCGATGCGCCGGGGATCGCCGGCGCTTGCCTCGATACCGGCGTCGTGGAGACGCCGGACCAGCGGCCGGCTTTCGACGAGAAAGTCCACCTCGAAGCTTGGCAGCAACACGGAGTCGAGCGATCGGATGACGAGCTCGTCCTGGCAGATGGCAAAGACGCGCATGTCAGGGGCGCTTCGGGATCATGACCAAACAGACATTATACGCCGTGGCAGAGGTGGGCGTTTCAACCGTGGCACTTGTCACCGTTTTGTCTGCCTTTCCGCTCGCTTGGGCGCCGGGTCAGGACAGCGTCTGCGCCACGTGCGTGACGATCAGCATCAGCCCTGGGACGACGCCGGCGCTGCCGGATCCGCTGGGAGGTGCGGAGGTGTTCGTGCGCGTGGCTGCGGGAGACGAAGGCGCCGCCCTCGACGCGCTTGCCGCCATCGAACGGAAGGGCGGCCGGCCCGGCCTCTTCATCGACGGACCTCCCGGCGCCCTGCCTTCGGCGAACAGTCTCGCGCGGGCGCGGCGAATTCTTGTCACCGCAGGCGCCGCGCCGCCTGCGCAAGACGTGGAGGCGTTCGCATTCGCGGTGAAAACCCGCATGACCGCGTTACGCGCGGCCGCTCCCGGCACCGCGACGCTCGGACTGGCAGGCGATACCGCGACACTATCGATGCTGCTGTCGCGCGACGTCGGTTCGTACGCCGACTTCATCGTCTCCACCGATTTGTCACCGCTTCCGGCGCAGGGGGTGGAGCTCTGGCGGCTGGTTCCGGGCACCGTCTCGACGGTGAACGACGCGCTTGCCTTGACGAAAACACCCGGGGTGACGCACTGGCTGTGGTCGCTGCCGTCCGATCCGGCGGCGGCGGGTGGCCTGGCGGCTGAACTGGCGCGCATGGCCACGTTGCCTCCCGCACCTGACCCGTCGCAGCCCGCTGGGGCAGACCGGTTCGTCGAGGGCGTCGAGGTGGTCGGATCGCGGTCCCTCAGCGTCGAGGAAATTGTTGCGCGGCACCAGGCGGCGGCTGCGCGCCAGGCGGCGGCCGTCCGCGTGGTGATCGCGGTCGGCACGTTGACGCTGTCGTTTGAAGCACCAGGGTTTCCGGCACCGATCACGATCAGTTCCGAGACGACGATTTTCACGTCGCCGGACACGACGGAAATCGAGCAGCGCGCCATGCGCGTCAACGGAATCGAGTTCCGGGGCCGCGCGGCGCCGCGGCTCCCGATCATCGAGCCGGAGCGGGTCGCATCGCCACCGCTCGCGATCGCGCTGACCGACAACTACCGGTATCGGCTCGTGGGTCGCCACACGATCGACGCCACGCTCTGCTACGTCGTCGCATTCGAACCGGATCCGGCACGCTCCGACAAGTCGATGGCGCTGTTCCGCGGCCAGGCGTGGATCGCGGCTGACACCTTCGCGATGCTGAAGGTCGCGGCCACGCAGACGGCCCTTCGGGGCCCGATCGTGGCCTCGGAACAGGTGGACGAATTCCGCCAGGCCCAGCCGGGTATCTGGCTGCTCGCGCGGTCGGACGTCCGCCAGATGTACGAAGGGGCCGCGCATCGCACGCCGATCCACCGCGTGCTCGCGATCGCGTCTCACGAGATCAACCCGGCCGACTTCTCGGAACGTCGCTCGCGAGCCTACGGGTCCGACTCCGTGATGCTGCGCGACACGGCTGAGGGTTACCGGTACCTGCAGAAAAAATCCGCGAATGCCGAGGAGACGCCGGCGCTCGCGGGCCGTGCGAACCGGGTTCGCACGCTCGTGGCCGGGGTCATCGTCGATCCCAATATTTCCATTCCCCTGCCGTTCGCCGGAGCGAGTTACGTCGATTTCAACTTCCTGGGTACCGGCACGCAGGTCAATGCATTCTTCGGCGGCACGTACGGACAGCTCGCGTTCTCGGTGCCCTCGCTCGGCGGCAGCCGCTGGCAGCTTGCGGGACGCGGATTCGGCATCGCGTCGTCTTATAACGACCGGTCGTTTGTCGGCGGGCGAGAACGCTACGAGGAAGACATCCGGCAGCGTCCGGCGTCCGCGTCGATGTGGCTGCTGCGGCCGATCACGCCGCGCGTCTCTCTGCGGGCTGGTTACGACCTGGACTACACTCATCTAGCTGCGGGAGAGGCGACCGCCGCGGACTTTGTCGTACCGGCCGATCAAATCGTGCACGGAGCACGGTTCTCCCTCGACGCCCAGCGGGACGGGTGGAACGCGTCGGTCTGGTGGAACCCCGCGCGGCGCACCGGGTGGCGCGCGTGGGGGCGAGGCGCCCCGGGCGAATACGAGCCTGCGCACCGGGATTTTCAGAGGTACGGCGTCTCGATCGCTCGCTCCAGAGTGATGAGCCCGCGTCTGGTCGGTCGCGTCGAGGGAGCCTGGATGAGCGGCCGCGACCTGGATCGCTTCAGCCGCTACACGTTCGGAACCTTCGACAACCGGTTACGCGGGTATCCATCCGCGTTGATTCGCTACGACCGCGGCGGTGTCGTCCGCACCGCCGTGGCCTGGGGCACCGGCAAGCTGCTCAGGCTGGACGGCTTTCTCGACTCGGCTGCCGTACACGATCCGGGCTTTGGCCGCGGCTTGCGCAACTACACGGGCGTTGGCGGGGCGCTCGAAGCGCCCGCGCCGTTCGGAACGCTCGTCGCCGTCGAATGGGGTTACGGCTTTCGCGGGGTCAACAGCAACGGCACGCTGGGGACGCAGGTGATCCGGATTAGCGGATACAAGGTGTTCTGAGGCCGGAGGCGCTCACATGTCACGTGCGGCACTCACACTTTCGATCGGTCTTGCGGCGGCGGTGTCGGTGGCCGCGGTTCAGCAGACGTTCCGCGCAGAGGTGGACCTCGTGCACTTCGGGGTCGTGGTCACCGACAAGCAGGGCGTTCCGATCGCGGGCCTGACCGCCGACGACTTTGACATCAGGGAGGAAGGGAAGCTCCAGACGATCAAGTTTTTCGCGGTCGGGAGTCCCGAGGCCGCGCCGCCGCTCCACATCGGGTTCCTGCTCGACGCGAGCGGCAGCATGGGCGAGGACATCAAGGATGTCCGGACCGCCGCCATCAAGTTTCTCAATGCGATGGAGGACGCGGCCGACATCACGCTGGTGGATTTCGACACGGAAGTCCGCATGGCACGGTATTCGGCCAGCAACTACGCGCGACTGATCGAACGCATCCGCGGGCGGAAGGCAGATGGATACACGGCGCTGTACGATGCGCTGGGCGTCTACCTGAGCGGCACGGCCGATCAGACCGGACAGAAAATCCTGATCATGTATACGGACGGCGGCGATACGCGCAGCGCGCTCCACCTCACTGAGGTCATCGATTTGCTGAGGGCCTCGGACGTCACGGTCTACGTCGTCGGTTACCTGGAACACCAGTCGAGCTCGTCACGGACGACGCAGCGCATGGAGCTTACGCGGTTCGCCACGATGACCGGCGGGTTGGCCCTCTTCCCCTCGAGCCTGAAGGAGGTGGACAAGATGTACGAGAAGATCCAGGGAGAGATTCACGCGCGGTACAGCGTGGGTTACACGTCCACCGACGAGCGCACGAACGGCGCCTGGCGCGACGTGGACATCCGCCTCAAACGAACCGACCTGAAAGGAGCGAAGCTTCGCGCCCGCGACGGGTATTTCGCGCGCTTCAAGCAGTAGACACCCGGCCCGCCGATCCCGGCCAGCCCCGGTCGCCAGCCTCCAGCTTTACTGTGGTACGCTTTTCAGATCAGCATGGCCTCCAAGTACGACCAGTTCAAGCTGGTCACCGATTTCGAGCTTCTGGGCGATCAGGCCCGCGCGATTGACGAGCTGGTAGAGGGGTTGAACCGTGGCGACCAGGCGCAGGTCCTGCTGGGCGTCACCGGTTCCGGAAAAACCTTCACCATGGCGCAGTGCATCGCCCGGGTGAACCGTCCCGCGCTCGTGATGGCGCACAACAAGACGCTCGCCGCGCAGCTCTACCTGGAGTTCCGGCGGTTCTTTCCGGAGAACGCCGTCGAATACTTCGTCAGTTACTACGACTATTACCAGCCGGAAGCCTACGTTCCGACGACCGATTCCTATATCGAAAAGGAAGCGACGATCAACGACGAGATCGACCGCATGCGGCTCTCGGCCACGCGGTCGCTCTTCGAGCGGCGCGACGTCATCATCGTCGCCAGCGTGTCCTGCATCTACGGCCTGGGATCGCCGGAAGCGTATTACGGCATGATGCTGCCGCTCGAGCGTGGCCAGCGCATCGATCGCGACCAGATCCTCCGCAAGCTCGTCGAGATCCAGTACGAGCGCAACGACCACGAGTTCGGCCGCGGCGTGTTCCGCGTGCGCGGCGACATTGTCGAAGTCCAGCCGTCGTACGAAGACACCGCGGTGCGCATCGAGCTGTTCGGCGACGAAGTGGACGAGCTGACCTCGTTCGATCCGCTGACCGGGAAGACTATTCGCAAGCACGACAAGCTCGCGATCTATCCCAAGACCCACTTCGTCACCTCGCGCGATCGCACCAAGGCCGCGGTCGAGAGCATCAAGGCGGAGCTGACCTGGTATCGGGGCCAGCTCGAATCGGCAGGGAAGGTGCTCGAAGCGCATCGGCTCCACCAGCGGACGATGTTCGATCTCGAAATGATCAAGGAGATCGGGTATTGCCACGGCATTGAGAATTACGCGAGACACCTGACCGGGCGCGAGCCGGGCGCGCCGCCGCCGACGCTGCTCGACTACCTGCCCCCTGACGCGCTGATTATCATGGACGAAAGCCACCAGTCAGTGCCTCAGGTGCGCGGGATGTATCACGGCGATCGGTCACGGAAAGAGGTGCTCGTCGCCTATGGATTCCGGCTGCCGTCGGCGCTCGACAATCGACCGCTGAACTTCGAGGAGTGGGAAGGACGTGCGAACCAGCTGGTGTTCGTCTCCGCAACGCCGGGCCCGTACGAGCTGCGGCGGGCCGGCGGGGCGGTCGTCGAGCAGATTATCCGTCCGACGGGCCTCGTCGACCCGCCGATTGAGGTACGGCCGGTCCAGGGACAGATCGACGACCTGCTCGCGGAAATCCGTGAGCGCGTCGTCCGACGAGAGCGCGTGCTGGTCACGACGCTGACCAAGCGCATGGCGGAGGACCTCACGCAGTATTACCAGGAACTGGGCGTCAGGGTGCGGTATCTCCACTCGGACATCGAGACGCTCGAGCGGATTCAGATCCTCCGCGACCTGCGGCGCGGCGAGTTCGACGTGCTCGTCGGCATCAACCTCCTTCGCGAGGGGCTGGACCTGCCGGAAGTGTCGCTCGTGGCGATTCTCGACGCCGACCAGGAGGGATTTCTCAGGTCGGGCGGCTCCCTGATCCAGACGGTCGGCCGGGCGGCACGGAACGTCAACGGCCGGGCGATCATGTATGCCGACAAGATGACCGACTCGATGAAGCTGGCGATCAGCGAAACCGACCGGCGGCGGAAGATCCAGGAGGCGTACAACACCGAACACGGCATTACCCCGGCATCAATCGTGAAGAGCATCGACGAGGTGATGTCGAGCGTCTATGAGCGCGATTACGTAAGCCTGGCCGCGGATGCCGACGGCGAGCTCTTCCGTACGCCCGGCGAGCTCGAAGCGCACGTCACCACTCTGCAGGGGCAGATGAAGGCCGCCGCCGCGAACCTGGAATTTGAGAAAGCCGCGGCCCTGCGGGACCGGATCAAGCAGCTGCGGGCGCGCGAACTCGGCGTAGCCGGGAGCCGGCGCTGATGCTGCTTCAGAGCTGGATCAAATCCGCCCTCCTCGAAGTCCAGGAATACGTGCTGATGGTCGGCAAGGTCGGCCGCGCGTCGGTGACCCGCCCGTTCTACTTTCGAGACATCGTGGAGCAATTCGAGGCGATTGGGGTCGGGTCGCTGACGGTCGTGCTGCTCACGGGCATGTTCACGGGCATGGTCCTCGCGCTGCAGTCCGGCATTACGCTGGATCAATTCGGGGCGCGCTCCATGGTGGGACGCCTCGTCAGCGCCTCGATGGTGAAAGAGCTCGGGCCCGTGCTGACGGGGTTGATGGTGGCGGGCCGCGTGGGGTCAGGCATTGCCGCGGAGCTGGGCTCGATGATGGTCACCGAGCAGATCGCGGCGCTCCGGGCACTCGGCACCGATCCCATCCGCAAGCTGGTGCTGCCCAGGATGCTCGCCGGCCTCTACATTCAAGACGTCTGGATGGGCCTGATCAAGCCGTTCTTCATCGGCTTCACCATCGCGAGCATCGGCTGCCATGTCGGGATGCGCACGACCGGCGGGACGCAGGGCGTCGGGCGCTCGACCACCAACGCCGTGGTGGCCGCGTCGGTGGCGGTGATTGCCGTGGACTTTTTCGTCACCAAGCTGCTAATCGCGCTCATGTACTGATGGCCGTCCAGCAGGCGCCCCGCTCGCCGCTGCTCGAGGAAGCCATGGGGCCGGGCGGGCCGATCATTGTCTTCGACAACGTGTCGCTCGCGTTCGACGACAAGGAGATCCTCCGGAACGTGTCCTTCACGTTGAAGACCGGCCACACCAAGATCTTCCTGGGCGCGAGCGGCGCGGGCAAATCCACGATCCTCCGGCTGATCCTGGGACTGCTGAAGCCGGACGGCGGACACATCTTCGTGAACGGCGACCGCGTGGACAACATGAAAGAGGACGACCTCATGCGGGTGCGCGGCGATCTCGGGATGGTGTTCCAGGAGGGGGCGCTCTTCGACTCGCTGACGGTCCGCGAGAACGTCGGCTACAAGCTGTTCGAGGAGTCGGATACCCCGTTGCCGGAAGTCAACCGGCGCGTCGAGGAAGTCCTCGGGTTCGTGCGGCTGTCCGAGTTCATCGACCGCATGCCGTCGGAGCTCTCGGGGGGTCAGCGCCGCCGCGTCGCGATCGCCAGGGCGATGACAGCCAAGCCGCGCATTCTTCTCTACGATGAGCCGACGACGGGACTGGATCCGATTACGTCACTCACCATCGACGAAGAGATCATCAAGCTGCGCGACCTCGAAGGGGTGAGCTCCATCGTCGTCACGCACCAGTTGCGGGACGCGTTCTTCGTGGCCGAACACATGGCCATCCAGAACGGCGACGTCCGCTTTGAAAAGGCTCCGCCGAAAAAAGCCGACGAGGCGGAATTCATCATGCTGAAGGACGGCGGAATTGCCTTCGAGGGCAACGCCACCGAGCTTCGCGACGTGGCGGCGACCGATCCCTACATCCATGCGTTTCTCTCATGATTCCCTGAAGAATTGATATGCCACGAACACGATCGCTTGCCTGGGCGGAACTGAAAATCGGGATCGTCGCGGTCACCGCGGTATTGCTGGCCATCATGATCATCGTGGCGGTCGGCGGGCAGGGCGGGTTTTTCTGGGACCGTTATGAGCTGAAGACGAAGTTCACGAACGTCCAGGGACTCAAGTCCGGAGCGATCGTGCGTGTCGCCGGGGTGGACGTCGGGAAAGTCACGGCCGTGGAGTTCGCCGGCGCCGACGTGCAGATCACGCTGGAGGTCAACGACGAGAACAAGAGCCGCATCACGGACCAGTCGCGTGCCTCGATCGGGTCGCTCTCGCTGCTGGGGGAACCGATCATCGAGATCAGTCCGGCCACGCAGGGCACGCCCCTCAAGGACGGCGATTTCATTCAGAGCGCCAGGGCGCCCGGACAGATCGCGGAGGTCGCGGAAAATGCGACGCAGACGCTCGAGCAGGCCACGGGCCTGATCAAGGAAATCCGTGCCGGCAAAGGCACTATCGGCAAGCTGTTCACGGACGAGGAGATGTATCGCGAAATGAGTCAGCTGGTGGCGTCCGCCGAAACGGTCGCCACCTCGATCACCCGGGGGAACGGTACATTGGGGCTCTTGATCAGGGATCCCGCCGCCTACAAGCAGGCGAACATGGCGCTGGCGAACCTGCAGGAGATCACGCGCCGGATCAATGCAGGAGAGGGCAGCCTCGGCCAACTGTTGCGCGACGAGCAGCTCGCCACATCGCTCAGCTCCGCGAGCAAGAGTCTCGACCAAGTGACGGGCCGGCTCTCGCGCGGAGAAGGCACGGCCGGCAAGCTGCTGACCGACCAGCAGCTGTATGATCGGTTCAACTCCATCGCGTCGCGTATCGACAAACTGGCGATCAATCTCGAGCAGGGCCAGGGGACCGCGGGACAGTTGCTCCACGACAAGCGGTTGTATGAGACGATGAACAGCGCGGCCATTGAGCTCAAGGAGCTGATCGCCGAGATCCGCAAGGACCCGAAGAAGTACCTGAACGTGCGTGTGAGCATTTTCTGAGCAGGAGATACACATGGCGAGAGATGACGGCGGCGCGACAGTCGTAATGGCCTTTGTGCTCGGAGCGATCACCGGAGCGGCAGTGGCGCTGCTCATGGCCCCGGCCTCCGGCGAGGAAACCCGGCGGCGGCTCGCCGAGAAGGCGCGCGAGGGTCGCGAGCGCGCGAGCGACGCGGCGCGCCAGGGGCAGGAGTTCGTGAATCGTCAGAAGGACACTCTGTCGT
The DNA here is from genome assembly GCA_031404215.1 of Acidobacteriota bacterium. Taxonomy (GTDB): domain Bacteria; phylum Acidobacteriota; class Vicinamibacteria; order Vicinamibacterales; family 2-12-FULL-66-21; genus JALZOC01. The sequence continues at coordinate 502 of JANNHC010000716.1, read as the reverse complement.
CGGCGATTGAACGCGGGCGAGAGGCATACGAGCAGGCGCGCGGCGGCGGCTCGACGGGTCCCGCGACGGGCGGCGGAGACACTCTGTGAACAGCGGCTGGTCCGACGTGTTCCTGGGCGCGATCGCCGTCGGGACACTCGTGATGGCGGTGATTCAGGTCGGCGCCATCATCGCGGCCCTGCGGCTGGCCCGGCAGGCACAACAGGTGATGCATTCGGTCCAGCAGGAAGTGCGGCCGCTGGTCGCGCGCGCCAACGCCATCGTCGAAGAAGCGTCGCGCACCGTCGCCCTCGCCACCGCGCAGGCCCAGAAGGTTGACCGTCTGGTCACAGACCTGTCCCGCCGGGTTGACGAAACCGCGGGCGTCCTGCAGGCGGCTATCGTGACCCCGGCGCGGGAAGGACTCGCCATCGTCGCGGCCATCATGGCTTTCCTGGGCGCGTTGCGGGGTCTGCGGGACCTGCACCCCCCGTCAGGTTCGTCCCGCCGAAGACGAAGATCC
>JANNHC010000715.1:0-1830 GCA_031404215.1 Acidobacteriota bacterium | reverse complement strand
TGTCCTTGATACCGACAAGGAACTCCTGGTCACGCAGCAGGGTCACCACGGTTTCCGGAGCGAGGCCGTTGGTGAAGTCTGGCAGGTTATAGAGCAGACACGGTGCCCGGAGCGCGCCGCTGACGTACGCGCAATAGGCCTCGAGATCCTCCTGCTGGTAGCGGAAGAACATCGGCATCGGCAGCAGCAGCGCCCGGCTGCCGGCCTCGAGCGCCGTCTCGCCGAGATCGATTACATGCCGCATCGACGGCGCGCCGATCGCGACCAGCAGCGCGCACGCGGGCGGCAGCCGCGCCGCCGCCCGGTGAATCAGCGTTTTTCGATCCGACGTCTCGAAATGCGGGTACTCGCCCGTGGCGCCCGCCAGGCAGACGCCGTGAACACCCGCATCGACGAGAAAATCGAGCAGGCGATCGAACGTGCCGAGATCGATCCGGCCGTCCTCGTGAATCGGCGTGGCGACCGCGGCGAAGAGCCCCGAGATCACCCCGCCCTCGGGCGGGTTCATCTCAGCCATCAGAACGACACGCGCAGGGCGAGCTGCATGATACGCGGGTCGCCCGCGTTGAGGATCTTACCGAAGTTACCTGAGTTCTGGCTGCCGTTCGGCAGGTCGAAGTTGACGTGGTTGAACGCGTTGAACGCCTCGACGCGCATCTGGACCTTTGTGCGTCCCTGCGTGTTGAAGGTCTTGTGCAGGCCCAGGTCGAGCGTGCGGTAGGCCGGTCCGCGGAACGCGTTGCGGCCGCTGCTCCCGAACGTGCCCAGCGCGTTGGGCTGGAATGCCGAGGTGTTGAACCACCGGGCGATCTGCTCCGCCGTGGCCCGGTCGCCCGGCAGGCTGGGGTCGCCGACCAGATCGGCGCGTTGGCCTCCGGTCCCCGAACGGGCGTTGTCCACGCCGCTCGAAACGGTGAACGGCAACCCGCCCTGCATCAGCCAGATGCCGGTGACCGACCACCCGGATACGACGGCGTCGAGCGCCGGCTTCCCGAACTGCCCCGGAATATCGTAAAGGAACGACGTCACCCAGCGATGTCGCCTGTCGAAGTTGGCCGGGCCCCAATCGTACTCGAGGTCGAACGGGTTGGTCTGCACCGCGCCGGTCTGCTTGTTCTCTGACGAGTGATCCAATGTCTTCGAGAGCGTGTAGCTGCTCAACACCGAGAAGCGCTTCGCGAAGCGCTTGTCGAGCGTGAGCTGCAGCGAGTGGTAGAGCGACTCGCCGGTCGGCTCGTTGCTGACGATGCTGCCGAAGTTGGGGAACAGCGGCCGGCGCTGGTTCGTCGTCGCCGTGGTGGCGCCGGGTGCGTAGATCGCCGCATTCACCTCGCGCAGGATCGTGAGGCTCGTGCCCCTGGATCCCGCGTACGCGGCCCGCACGAGATAGGTCGGAAGGATTTCGCGCTCGGCTGTCACGTTCCACGAGTGCAGCGTGCCGTTCTTCATGTTCGTGTCGTAGCTGAACATGTTGTGTGGCAGCACGAACGCCACGTTCTGGGATACGTTGAACGGATCGGCCGGGAAGGGGTTGACGCGGCCCGCGTAGGGGTTCGCTACGTCGTTCGTAAAGTCTCCAGGAAACGACACCACGGTACCGAACGGACCCTGATTGGCGAGGCTGTTCGTCGAGATCGTGTTCGGGCGATCGAAGAACGCGCCGTATCCGGCGCGGACGCTCGTCTTGCCGTCCCCGAATGGATCGTACGCCACGCCGAGGCGGGGCCCGAAGTTCCGCCAGGCCGCGTCGTAGCCGCCGGCGGCGCAGCCCGGATCGCCGGGAAACACCGCGCCCTCTGGCGCGTTCGTGTAAACAGTGGATTTCTGGCC
>JANNHC010000714.1:0-2312 GCA_031404215.1 Acidobacteriota bacterium | reverse complement strand
CCACTTCCAGCCGCCGGTCTCGCGCCGGACAACGGCCAGAGTGGACATGTATACACCAATGGACTCGTCTATCCATGTACCAGTCACGACCGAGGACTCATGCCTCATGGATCGGCCACCCGGATGCCACCGTGCGGCAGGCGATCACGGCGGCGCTCAACTCGTTGGGTCACCCGGACATGCCGTCGCGTATCGCGCGACTGCTCCACGATGGCGACGCGCGGACGCGGGAGTCCGCCGTGCGCATCGCGGGCTACTTCGGCTACCCCGAGTGCGCCGATGCCGTCCTCGAGCGGTGCCAGGACGAGGACGAGGCCGTCCGTCGCGCGGCGCTCGAGCATGCGCCATTTTCGAGCGAATCGCGCGCGCTGCCGGTCCTGCTGCGCGCAATGGCTCGGGACACACCACGAGCCCGCGCCGCCGCCGCATCGGCGCTCGGGCAGATCCTCCTTCCCGAGTCCCGCCAGGCCCTGGTGGGCGCGCTTGCCGACGGCGATCCGTGGGTGCGGTACTTTGCCGCGCGTGCGCTCGGGAGGCACCGTCACGCGGATGCGCTCGCCCCGCTCGGCGCCGTGGCCGCGGGCGATCGGGCGCCCCACGTGCGCATCGCGGCGCTCGAGGCCATCGGCGTGATCGACGGCTCCCGAGCGGTGGAGTTGCTGTCGCCTCACGTGGAGGATACGGACACGGCGATTGCCGCGGCGGCGCTCGCGTCGCTCGGCCGCGTAACGGATGACGGCGCGCTCGTCACCATCCACCGCGCGCTCCGATCGGCCGATCCCGCACGGCGGCGTGCGTCCGTGACGGCGCTGTCGGCACGGGGCGGCCCCGCCAGCGTGGCGTCTCTCCGCTGGGCCGCCGAAGCCGACGCGAGCACCGAGGTCAGACAGGCCGCGCTCGACGGGATGAGCCGCCTGGCGGGCCTCCCGAACGACGGGTGGGAAGATGCGGTGGACGCGTTGGTGGATCTGATGTCCGATGGAAAGCATCGGGATGGCGTACTCGACGTGCTCGCGCATCTCCCCCCCACCCGTGTCGATCGCGTGGTGCGCGGGCTGGCCCATCCCGCCGCCAAGGTCCGCCGGGCGACGATCGAGGCGTTGACGCGTATGAAGCGTCCCGAGGCCTCCGCCTGCGTGCGCGCGTCGCTCGATCACGAAGACGCGAGCGTACGTGAGGCCGCCGTGATCGCGCTCGATCGGATCGGCGCGCGAGGCGTGTTCCGCAAGTTGTCGGCCATGGCCGCGACCGATACTGACGCCGCCGTGCGGCGCGCGGCCGCCGCCGCTCTGTTTCGGCAGCCAGACCCGGAAGGCGACGGAGGCGCCGGCGGGTGATCCCCTCCTTTATTCATGGGCTCCCACATCAAAGGCCTCGGCCTCAGCGACGCGGCGGTGCCGCTGCTCCGCGATCTGGTACACGAACGGACAGGCATCTTTTTCGAACCGTCACGCTGCGACATCCTGGCGGAGCGTCTCGCGCCGCTCGTGGTCGAGCGGGGCTTCGAGTCGTTTCTCGATTATTACTACCTGTTGAAGTACGACGAATCGGCGGGGTCCGAGTGGCCGCGCGTGATGGATGCGCTGGCGGTGCCGGAGACGTACTTCTGGCGCGAGATCGATCAAATCCGCGCAGTGGTCGAGGTCGTCGTGCCTGCGCTTGTGTCGTCGCTCCAGGGCCGGCCGCTGCGCATCTGGAGCGTCCCGTGCGCCGGCGGAGAGGAACCGCTGACCCTCGCCATGATGCTCGATCAGGCCGGCTGGTTCGAGCGCGCGCCTATCGAGATCCACGGAAGCGACGCGAGCCCGGCGGCCATCGCGCGAGCCCGGGCCGCGCGTTATCGCGAGCGCGCCTTCCGCACGCTGCCGCCACCGCTGCGCGAGCGGTATTTCCGCGAGGACGGCGACTCCTGGCGGCCGGACGCCAGGCTGTCGGATCGGATCACGTCGTGGTCGGTCGTGAACCTGATGGCGCCGGACCAGGTCGCGTCACGTGCGCAGGTCCCTGTGATTTTCTGCCGCAACGTCTTCATCTATTTCACGGAGGTCGGCGTGCGGGCCGTCGTCGATCGATTCGCGGACGCCATGCCCTCGCCCGGCTACCTGTGTGTCGGGGCCTCCGAATCGCTCCTGCGGCTGACCACGCGTTTCGACCTCGAGGAGATCGGCGGAGCGTTCGTGTACGTCAAGCGGGAGCTATGATGGAAGGATTCCTTGTCTGAACTGGTGCGCGTGCTCATCGTTGACGACTCGGCGTACGTGCGAAAGGTGGTCGCCGGCGGCCTGCAGGTCGGCCTTGGCCGCGGTGAACTC
>JANNHC010000713.1:0-4262 GCA_031404215.1 Acidobacteriota bacterium | reverse complement strand
CCGCACGGCTGGTGACAATCCCACTCGCAGCCGGTGGCACGGGGATCGTGATGGCCGTGCGCGTCGTGCCGCGCGCGGGACGCTCCGCGATTGCCGGCGTGCGCGGCGAGGCCCTGCTCGTCCGCCTGGCCGCAGCGCCCGATGACGGCGCCGCGAACGACGCCCTCATCGCGTTTCTCGCCGAGGTGTTCACACGCCCCCGCCGCGACATCACGCTCGTATCGGGCCACGCCTCGCGCGACAAGCGCATCGCGATAGCCGGCCTGAGCAAGGCGCAGGTCGCCGCCCGCCTCGACGATATACTCTCCTCGTGATCGACGCCGACGTCATCCTTCGCCACGCGCGCCAGGTGATCACCTGCGCCGGGCCGTCCCCGCGACGCGGCGCGGAGCAGGGCACGCTCACGGCGATCGCCGACGGCGCCGTCGCGTCACTGAACGGCCGCGTGGTCTTCGCGGGGCCGTCCGGGGATCTGCACCAGACGGTTCGGGGTGTTCCGGGCGTCCGCGACGTGGACGTGAGCGGCATGTCGATCGTACCGGGATTCGTGGACGCGCACACGCACGCCATTTTTTCGGGCGACCGTCGCGAAGAGCTTCGGCGACGCCTCGCGGGCGAAACCTACGCGGCGATCGCGGCCGCCGGCGGGGGCATCGTCTCGACGGTCGCCGCAACGCGCGCGGCGACAGAAGCGGAACTGGCCGCGGAAACCCGCCCGCGGCTGGATGAGATGCTGGCGTGCGGCACGACCACCTGCGAGGTGAAGAGCGGGTACGGCCTGAGCGTGGATTCGGAGCTGAAAATCCTTCGGGCCATCGCGCGGCTTTCCGCGGAACACCCAATCGATATCGTCGCGACGTTCCTTGGAGCGCACGAAGTACCGGTGGAGTTCCGCGGCCGACGCGAGGCATACGTCGACCTGGTCGTGAACGACATGATTCCGGCCGTCGCGCGCGAGGGTCTCGCGGAATGGTGCGACGTGTTCTGCGAGACCGGTGTCTTCACGCCCGAGCAATCCACGAGCATCCTCGAGGCCGGCATTCGCGCGGGGTTGAAGCCCCGGATTCACGCCGACGAGCTGGCCGCGAGCGGGGGATCGCAGGTGGCCGCGCGCGTCGGCGCGCGGTCGGCCGACCACCTGATCTTTACCTCGCCGGATGGCATCGCGGCGATGGCAGCCGCGGGAGTCGCGGCCACGCTGTTGCCGAGCGCGGCATTCTACCTGAAGCTCGGACGGTTCGCCCCGGCGCGCGATTTCATCGCGGCGTCCGTCCCGGTGGCGCTGGCCACGGATGTCAATCCCGGTGGCGGGTTTTCCCCCTCGATGCCCTTTGCCATGACGCTGGCGTGCTTCGGGATGGGCCTGACGTTCGAAGAGGCGCTGACCGCCGCGACCATCAACGCCGCATGGTCCGTCGATCGCGCCGACCGCGCCGGCAGCCTGGAACCGGGGAAACAGATGGATGCCGTGCTGGTCAACGGCGATGCGATTAATCTGATCCGGATCGGCGCGCCGTCGATCGCCGCCGTGATCAAGCGCGGCGAGTGCGTCACGGGCAGCCTCAGCCCGTCGTGCGCGCGGCAGTGATATGAAATTTTCAGACCAGCGCTTCAGCGATCTCCTGGCGTCGTTCCAATCGTCGGAGCCGACCCCGGGGGGCGGTTCCGCGTCGGCGTTGAGCGGCGCGGTCGGCGCGTCGCTGCTGGCGATGGTCGCCGGATTGCCGAAGCCGCGCGCCCATTCGCGTGAGGACGCCGAACGGCTCGCGGACGCGCGCGCGCACTGCAGGTCGCTCAGCGAAGGACTCGCGGCGCTGATGGATCGGGACAGCGAGGCGTACGACCTTGTGCTCGTCGCGTTCCGGTTACCGAAGGCGAGGGAGGAAGACAACGCGGCGAGGAGCCTCCGGATTCAGGAGGCGCTGCGCTCGGCGACCGAGGCGCCGCTCGAGGTCATGCGGGCCTGCGCGAAGGCGATTGCCGAAGCGGCGGTCGTGGCCGGTCTCGGCAACGTCAACGCGGCGAGCGACGTTCAGGTGGGCCTCGAACTGCTCGGCGCCGGACTGCGTGGCGCGAAGCTGAACGTGGACGTCAACCTTGCAAGCCTGAACGACGAAGCATTTGCCGCCGCCGTTCGCGATGAGGCCGACCGCCTCGTGGCGGAGTCGCGTCGCGGCCAGGCGGCCGCCGCGGCCCTCCTCCCGCCGGCGCATTATTGACCGGGGTTGAAGGCCCTGGCTTCGACGTCGAACTGCCGGACGTAGTCATATCCGGGCAGGACCTTCATGGTCTCGATATACGACGCGCCGATGATGAGCTGTCCGTTGACGCGGCGGACATGGACGTAGTCGCGCTCCAGCGGAATACTGTGCTCGTCGGCGAGCGCCATCACGCGGTCCACGAGCTCGGCCTCGCCTGATTTCTGTGAGAACAGCGCGAGCTCCTCGAGCGCGTCCTTGAACTGGAAGTAGTGCAGACCTGCCGGCGCGACCCGGTATGCGGCGTTCGCGAGGAGTAGAAAAATCGCAACCTGCAGGAGCTTCCGGACCACACGTCCCTCCGTTGCGCCTCAGTGTATCTGGTGGAACAGCCGCTCCCACCGGGTCTTGGTAAAAAAATGCGTGACGACCGAAAGCATCCGCGTCACCGTCGCGCCGACCCCTTGATCCAGGTAATCCTCGCGGCCCGATTCATACGACCAGTAGATCATCAAGGCTCGCCCCTTGATGTAGTGGCGCGGGAGGAAGCCCCAGTACCGGCTGTCCTGCGAGTTGTCCCGGTTGTCCCCCATCACGAAGTACTGACCGTCCGGCACACGGACCGGTCCGTACCGCTCCCGCACGTCGAATGACGTGATTTCCTGCGACGCTGACGCCGGCTCCAGGAAATGCACGAACGGCTCGTCGAGCGGCTCCCCGTTTATGTACACGTTCTTCGCGCGCAACTCGAGGGTTTCGCCCGGAAGGCCGACCACTCGCTTGATGAAGTCGCGCCCCGGCTCATCGGGATACTTGAAAACGACCACGTCACCGCGGCGGATGTCGCGTACCGGCAGCAGCGCCCGATCGGCTGCGCCCGCCGTCGGGCCGAAGACGAACTTGTTCACGAGCAGGTGATCGCCGATGAGCAGGTTGTTCTCCATCGAACCTGTCGGGATCTTGAAGGCCTGCACGACCCACGTGCGCACGAAGAGCGCGAGGATGACCGCGATGACGATCGACTCGGCGTATTCGCGGACGGTGGACTTGCGGAAGGTTGAAGGCATGGCCTACGACTCGGTTCCGACCTTCAGCACCGCCAGGAAGGCCTCCTGGGGAATCTCGACGCGGCCGACGCGCTTCATGCGCTTCTTCCCTTCCTTCTGCTTTTCGAGCAGCTTTCGTTTGCGCGAGATATCACCGCCGTAGCACTTGGCGAGCACGTTCTTCCGCAGCGCCTTGACCGATTCCCTCGCAATGATCCGGCTGCCGATGGCCGCCTGGATCGCGACCTCGAACATCTGCCGTGGAATCAGCTCACGCATCTTCGACGCGAGCGCGCGCCCGCGCTGGTACGCCGTGTCCCGATGGACAATCGAGGACAGCGCGTCAACCGGCTCTTCGTTCACGAGGATATCCAGCTTCACGAGCGGCGCTTCCTGGAATCCGGTCACATGGTAATCGAGAGAGGCATATCCGCGCGACAGCGTCTTCAGCCGATCGTAGAAGTCCAGGACCACCTCGTTGAACGGCAGCTCGTAGGTCACGAGCACACGGTCGGCCGCCAGGTACTCGATCGACTTCTGCACGCCCCGCTTTTCCTGGCACAGCTGGAGGATGGCGCCCACGTGCTCCGACGGCGTCAGCATCATCGCGGTGATGACGGGCTCCTCGATCTTGTCGATGCGGCTCGTGTCGGGCAGCTTCGACGGGCTGTCGATCTCCTGCACCACGCCGTCCGTGGTGGTGACCCGGCGCCGTCGTCACGAGGTCCATGTTGAACTCGCGCTCCAGCCGTTCCTGGACGATCTCCATGTGCAGGAGACCGAGGAACCCGCAGCGGAAGCCGAAGCCAAGCGCCGCCGACGTTTCCGGCTCGAAGAAGAACGACGCGTCGTTCAGGCGCAGCTTTTCGAGCGCGTCGCGGAGCTGCGCGTACTCGCTGCCTTCGACGGGATACAGGCCCGCGAAGACCATCGGCTTGCTTTCCTTGAATCCCGGGAACGCCTGGCTCGTCGGACGCGAGACCTCCGTAATGGTGTCGCCGATCTTCGCGTCGCTGAC
>JANNHC010000712.1:0-2153 GCA_031404215.1 Acidobacteriota bacterium | reverse complement strand
GTCTCAGGCCGAGCGCATCGTGTCGGTCGGCCGGGGCATCAAGGGGCAGGAGCACCTGAAGATTGCCGAGCAGCTCGCACAGGCGCTCGGCGCGGAGCTGGCCGCGTCGCGGCCCATTTGCGACGCCGGCTGGCTGCCCATGGATCGCCAGATCGGCAGCTCGGGCCAGACCGTCGCGCCGAAACTCTACGTCGCGCTGGGCATCTCGGGCGCCATTCAGCACCTCGTCGGCATGAAAGGATCGCGGACGATCGTCGCGATCAACAAGGATCCGGAAGCTCCAATCTTCGAGGTCGCCGATTTCGGAATCGCCGGCGATTTGTTCGAGATTGTCCCGGCGCTGATCGCGGAGCTGAACAGGTGAGTAGTTCTAGCTGCTGTCCTTGACAGAGACCCTTGACGTAGACGTTCTGATAGTCGGCGGCGGACCCGCCGGGATGTCCGCTGCCCTGCGGCTGGCGCAGCTCCAGAAGGAAAAAGGGGGAGAGCCGCTCGCCATCGCGGTCCTCGAGAAGGCGCGAGAAACCGGCGCGCACATGCTGTCCGGTGCGGTCCTCGATCCGATCACGCTGCGGATGCTGGTCCCGGATTTCGTGGAAAAAGGGGCGCCGCTCGCCTCAGAGGTCCGCCACGATCACGTCTACTTCCTCACCCGCACCGGCAAGCTCAAGTTTCCGATCACTCCGCCGCCGCTCAGGAACCACGGCAACTACATCATCTCGCTGAACCGGTTCGTCAAGTGGCTCGGCGGCCTCGTGGAAGGCGAAGGCATCGATGTGTTCACGGGGTTCCCGGCCGTCGAGATCTTGTACGACGGCGATCGTGTCGCCGGCGTGCGCACCGGCGATCGGGGGATCGGGAAGCACGGCGAGCGCAAGTCCACCTTCGAGCCGGGCGTCGATATCCGCGCGAAGGTGACGATTCTCACCGACGGCGTGCGCGGCAACCTGACGAAGGCCGCCGTGCAGCGCCTTGGCCTCGATGCGGGGCGTTCGCCGCAGCTGTACGCGATCGGCATCAAGGAACTGTGGGAAATTCCGGCCGGCCGCATTCCGACCGGCACCGTGATCCACACCATGGGCTATCCGCTGCGCATGGAGGAGTTCGGCGGCGCGTTCATCTACGCGATGCCTGACGGTGTCGTGTCGGTCGGCTTCGTGACCGGGCTCGATTACCGCGACCCGATGTTCGATCCCCACGTGACGTTTCAGCACTTCAAGCGCCACCCGCTCGTCGCGTTGCTGCTCGAAGGCGGGCAGATGGTCCGGTACGGGGCCAAAGCGCTGCCAGAAGGCGGATGGCACACCATCCCGCGCGTGTACGCCGGCGGCCTGCTGATCGCCGGGGACGCCGGTGGCTTCCTGAACTCGATGCGTCTCAAGGGGATTCATCTCGCGATGCGCACGGGCATGCTCGCGGCCGAGAGCGCGTTCGACGCCGTGCGGGCCGGCGACGTGTCGTCTGCCCGGCTGAAGAGCTACGCCGACGCGATCGATCGAAGCGAAGTTCGACGCGAGCTGTACCCGGTTCGAAATGTTCACCAGAGCTTTACGTACGGCCTGATGGCGGGTGTGGCGTATTCCGGGCTGTCCCTTGTCACCGGAGGCTGGTGGTATCGCGATCCGATGTCGGCGCACGCGGGCTACGAGCGCATGGCGAAGATCGAGGAGTACTACCGCGACGGCCGTCCCGATCCGGATTCCCCGTTGCGCCCCGCGAAGATCGATCGTCAGTTGACCTTCGACAAGCTGACGAACGTCCATTTCTCCGGCACCAAACATCCGGAAGATCAACCGTCGCACCTGATCGTCCACGACACCGACATCTGCCGGACCCGGTGCCGCGTCGAGTACGGCAACCCGTGCACCAGGTTTTGTCCGGCGAACGTGTACGAGATGGTCGATGCCGGGGACGGAACGAAAAAGCTGCAGATCAACGCGTCGAACTGCGTGCACTGCAAGACCTGCGACATCATGGACCCCTACCAGATCATCGACTGGGTTCCGCCGGAGGGTGGCGGCGGACCCCAGTACGACGGAATGTGCGCGCCTCCGGCCGGGCGCGGGGGGGTGGGGCCCCGCGAGCAGTAAGGCGCGCCTGCGGCCCGGCGAGCGCGCGGCAGCGAGACGAGCCGGCGAGCGGGGGTGGGGCCC
>JANNHC010000711.1:0-1917 GCA_031404215.1 Acidobacteriota bacterium | reverse complement strand
CACCAGCACGTCGAGATCCTCGAGCAGCGGCCACGATTCATCCGGAATGCGGCTGCAATCGGTGAGGTACGCGAACCGGCCGATGCGGAGGCCGAGGATCGGGCGATTACCGTGGAATATCGGAACGGGAACGATTTCCTGACGGCCGATGCAGAAGGGGCCGCCGATCTGAAACAACTCCAGCTGGGGTAGCCCGCCGCCGCGGGGCGTTGCCGGGTCAAAGACATACGCGAACATGCGGCGCACGTCCTCGAGCGTGGCCGCGTCGCCAAAGCACGCCATCGGCTGCCGGTGAATGTCGTTGAACCGCCGCACATCGTCCAGGCCAAGAATGTGATCAGAATGGCCGTGCGTGAAAAGAATCGCGTCAACGCGCCGCACGCCATACGCGAGCGCCTGTTCGCGGAGATCAGGACCCGCATCCACCAGAAGCGACGGCCCGTCGTCGGTCTCCACGTAGACCGATGCGCGACGGCGATTGTCGCGCGGGTCGGCGGATCGGCATGTCCCGCAGTCGCAGCCGATTATCGGTACACCTTGCGACGTGCCGGTGCCGAGGAAGGTGATTCGCAAGGACGGGGAGTTTACGGCTCGATGATGCGCTTCTCGCCTTGCTGCGCCTGCACGTAGCGAAGGCGCAATTCGTACAGCAGGTCGTCCACGAGGCGCTCCTCGGGCTCGATGAGGTTGCCCCGGGTCTTGTCCTGGAGCAGCGCGATGAGTTCGATCATCTGCGCCGCCGCGGTCAGGTTCGGCTCGGCGGGCTCACCGCTGGTCGGGTCCGCGATGTCGCCGAAGTGGACGGCCGCTGTGGTGGCAAGCGAGAGGATGAAGCCGGTAAAGGTGATGCCTGATTCGGGTGTCTCGGGGGTCTCCACCCTCGAATGCTAGCATAGTCGCTCATGGCGAAACGGGCGCGCAGGCAGCCAGCCGGATCCCCACCGGCCCGATCGAAACGGCCCGGCACGATCCGGCTGTCACGATCGCAGGACGCGGGACGCGAGTTCCAGAAACTGGTGGACATCATGGCGCGGCTCCGCGGCCCGGGGGGATGTCCGTGGGATCGCGATCAGACGATCGAGTCACTGCGGGGGTTCGTGCTGGAAGAGACCTACGAGGTCCTTGACGCGATCGATCGCGCCGATCACGACGCGCTCCGCGGGGAGATTGGCGACCTCCTGTTCGAGGGCGTGTTCCTGGCCCAGATAGAAGCCGACGCCGGCCGGTTCTCTGTGGTGGATTCGGTGCGAGCGATCAGTGAGAAGCTCGTGCGCCGCCATCCGCACATCTTCGGCACGAGCGGCTCACGCGTGAAGACGGCAGGCGAGGTCGTAGAGCAATGGGAGCAGATCAAGGCGCGTGAACAGAAGGACGCCGGAGAGCGCCGGTCGCTCCTGCGCGGCGTGCCCCGGCTGCTGCCGTCGCTGCTACGGGCGCACGAGATCGGGACGCGCGTCGCCGCAGTCGGCTTCGACTGGGCCAGGACCGCCGACGTCGTTGACAAGATAGAGGAAGAGGTCGCGGAACTGAGGCAGGCGGTCGAGGGCGAAGGAAGTGAACGCGCCGAAGAAGAGATGGGTGATCTGCTTTTCTCCATCGCCAACCTGGCGCGGAAGCTCGGCATCGAGCCGGAATCCGCGCTGAGGAAGGCGAACGACAAGTTCGGCCGGCGGTTCGACGAACTGGAGCGCGGGTTCGAAGCCCGCGGGAAATCCATTCACGACTCCACACTCGAGGAGATGGAGTCCGAGTGGGCTTCGGTGAAATCGCGAGAAGCGGCAGCCGCTGTCAAGCTGCACGAGCCGACGGCGGACACGAAGAACACGAAGAGCACGAAGAAGAAAACCCTCGGTCGAATAGCCGGAGCCGGTCGGGCGCCGGCCAGAGGCCGGCGACAGAGGTAACGTGCGCGCCGCG
>JANNHC010000710.1:0-5950 GCA_031404215.1 Acidobacteriota bacterium | reverse complement strand
GTTTTGGGTTTCAGGGCGTGTTCTTAGTGCCAAGGTCCCAGGTTCGAATCTCAGCATAAAACCGAAACCGAGTGAAACTAACTTGCGTACAGCGTCAGCCCGCCATCGACGCGAAGGACCTGCCCATGGATGAACTTGGCGGCTGGCGTGCAGAGAAACGCCACCGCGTTCGCCTGGTCGCGCGGGACGCCGTAGCGCTCAAAGGTCCCTTCGTCCACGAGCATCGCGGAATCGACGGTGCGCGTCTCGAGGAAGCGGGCGGTTGCCGTGGCGCCAGGGCTCACGCAGTTCACTCGCACGTGGTGCCGCCGCGTTTCAAACGCGAGGCACCGCGTGTAATGGACGATGGCGGCCTTGATGGTGGAGTAGGCCACCTCGGGCGAGGTGCCGAAGTGGCCGGCGGCGGAGGCGATGTTGACCACCGATCCGCGCCGCCGGGCGACCATGCCATTCACCACCGCCTGGCACATCAGCATCGTCCCCACGAGGTTGCGGTCGAGCAGGGCGCGAATGTCTTCGAGCTTGATGTGGAGCGCGTCGTTGGGATTCGGCTTGCCGCCTCTGGCGCCGATGTCGCCGCCGGCCGCGTTCACCAGAATCGACACAGGTCCCAGCTTCGATTCGACCTCGCGCGCGATGGCCGCGACCGCCGCCTCGTCCGCGATGTTGCCTGTCACCGCACAGGTCTTCGTGCCATGACGGGCGATCGCTCCGAGTGAGGCGTCGAGGTCGGCAAACTCACCGAATTCGGCGGGCGCGGCATGGTGCTGGTCATGAATCGCCACGTCGGCCCCCAGTTCCGCAAGGCGCAACGCAATCGCGTGCCCGAGACCGCGCCCCGAACCGGTCACCAGGGCTACTTCTCCCTTCAACGAAAACTCTGTGTCGCTCATTCCCTCACCTTTGGATCCGGCTGGGTGCCTCGCGCGCAGGTCACATCCATCCGAGTGCCCGTAGATTCTCGATACTGCGGCCGAGCTGCGCCCGCTCGTACGCGACGATCGCACCCACCGGTTCCAGCTTCTCCCACGGCGTGCGGTAGTCCGCATTATCGTCGAGACGCCTCGTCTCGAGCCGCTCGAGCATCGTGACCAGTTCGCCGCCCGGCGCGCGGGGCGGGTACCCGTCCCACCAGCCCGGCACGAAGAGCCTGACGTGCCGCACTTCGAGCGCACCAACTTCGATCGACGCCGTGAGCGACGGAGTGTGCGACTCGAGTACCGTGGCGATCTCCTGCAACGGGACACAGCCGTCGCCGATGGCACACCGCACGAGCCTGACGCCCTCGCTGGTGAACTGCGACACGTAGTCCTTGAGGTGCACATGATGGATTCGGTGTCCGGCACGACGTGCGAACGCCACGGGATCCTCTCCCACGGCGAACGGATTGCCCGTGTCCATCGCCAGGCCCACGTTGTCGCCCGCTTCCTCGGCAAACGCGAGCAGTTCGTCGCTGCCAAGGTCCTGGTGATTTTCGATCGCGATCATCAGGCCGGCGTCTGCCGCCTTGCGGGCGACGCGACCAAGCGTCGCGCGCGCATGCCGCAGCATGTCATCCCAGCGCGGACCCTGCCGCGCGCGGGCGCCCTCCAGCACCGGCGTCAGGTGAAGCCGAATGGTTGACGCCCCGATGGCCTTCGTCGCGCGAATCGCCTCGTCGAGCGTCTCGCCCGCCTGCTGCTGGAGCCAATAGCTGCTGATCAGCGGAACGTCGGCAAGCTCTCCGCCCAATGCCTCGAGCTCGGTGTTCCCCAGCGGCGCGAGCCACCTGCCGTCGAGCTCGATGCATTTCGCGGACATGTCGCGCGCGACACGAATGAAGCCGGACAGTCCGATGCCATCAGGATTGGCTCGCGGCGTGCCGAGCCCCTGAAGGCCAACCGTATGCGTGAGCCCGTACGGGTTCAATCCAACCTGGAACATCACGCTCAGGCTACTGCGGCACGAGCTGATAGCTGACGAACGCGAGGTACTGACTGTTGGGCGACCACGACGAGACGTTGATCGTTCCCTGGCCTCCGAACAACTTCGCCAGCACGTCGATCCGTCCCGTCTTGAGATCCATCACGCGCAAGGCGACGTCCTTGTTCTCCGGGTGATCACCGACGCCCTTGTCGTAGGTCAGAAACACCAGCAGCAGACCGTTCGGCGACACGTGAGGGAACCAGTTCTCCTGATCGTCCTTCGTCACCTGTTCCTGCTCGGAGCCGTCCGTTTTCATTCGCCAGATCTGCATGGCGCCGGTGCGGTCGGAGTTGAAGTAGATGGACTGGCCATCCGGCGAATACTCCGGGCCGTCATCCTTACCGTCAGCCGTCGTCAGCCGCTTCTCTTCGCCGCCGTCCGTGGAGATCGTGTAGACGTCGAAGTTGCCGTTCCGCTCCGCGCAATAGGCCAGCGCCGTGCCGTCGGGCGACCAGCCGTGAAAGTACGAGGGCCCGCGATCCGTGAGCCGCTTCGCGGTGCCACCGGCGGCCGGAACCGTGTAGATCAGCGACGGACGCTGTCCGTTGAGGACCTGCGATTGATCGCTGATGGCCCAGAGCGCGCCGTCGCGGGTGACGCCGTGATCGTTGTTGATGCGGGTCAGGATGCCGAGGTTCACGCGTTCCGGCGTCTTGAGGCGGTGGGGACCAGGCGGCGTACCCGGTGGCTCCGCCTGCACCTTGAACAGCGACCCGCGGGTGTTGAAATACAGCGTATTGGTGGCGTCGGGGAACCAGTTCGGCGCCTCGATCCGCTCCGGCTGCGTAACCACATACGCGACTCTCCGATCCTTCGATCGCAGGCTGATGGTCTCGAGCGTGTTCACGAGCGTCGTGCGCCCTGTCGCCGGGGCGGGGGTTCCAAGGACCACGTCGGAGAACACGGCCGTTTCGATGCGTGCCGGATTGTGCGCGGAGACGCCGATGCCGATATAAAACTCTCCGCTGAACTCCACCCTGGCCGCCCCGCCCGCGGGACCGAGCGGCTCGCCCGGCGCAGCGATTGACATCGACACGTAGGCGCCGCGCTTCTCGATCCGCAGCCGCGTCGGCCCGGCTACGTTCGACTGCACTTCGTGAGTGGCTCCGCCCTTCGTGTCGCGCCACTGCAGCGACGTCAGACCGTCGCCATGCGCCGCGGCGTCCGCGTACACGGAGTCGGAATCGAGCGTCTGGCGAATGACGAGGCAGGCTTTGCGATGGGCGTCCGGCGCGCCGGTGGCCGGGTTGGTGCCGGCGAATGCAAACATCGCCTCGAGCGTCACATCGCCCGACACTTTTTTCCACACGTAATGAAGATGATCCGCCGCCGCCCACATGTTCTCGCCGCCGCCGGAGATTGTGTAAGTTTTCGCGCCGGCGTCGTACGTCGCGGATCCCGGCCCAATCGTCGAGGGCGTGCCGACGTCGCCGTGGCCTGTGAAGATGCCGAGCGACTGCGCACGAGCGTCAGGCGCGCCGCCGATGACAAGCCACAGAAGAGAGGTAACCGCAAATACCAGCGCGTGCTTGCGCATAAAGTAATCTCCGTCCGGTGGCCCGTTACCGGTTGCCACTCGACAGTCGCCAAAACACATCACCCGTGGTTGCAATCTCAAAAGGTGAACAGTAGCATCGGCCCGTGCCGCACGCCAGGAAGCCGCGACGTCGCCGGCCCCAGCTTCAATGACCTCACAGGAGGATCGCCAGCGGATGATGACGCTCCTCAATATCACGTCCATGCCCGCGGGCAAGCTTGTGGCAGAGGTGTTCGTATTGCCGCTGCCGGGCGCGCATGTTAGTGTCACTGCCGCCCATGAGCAGCACCTACAACGTCGCGGTCATCGGCTACGGCTGGGCCGCCACCGCACACATCGACGCCATTAACGCGACCCGGCAGGCGAAGGTCAAGGCCGTATGGTCCTCGCGGCCGCTCGCGTCAACTGAACTCACGGCCCGGCACGGTTCGCCCATCACCCCGTACACCGATCTCGCCACGATGCTGAAGGATCCAACGCTTCATGTCGTGGACATCACCAGCTATCCGGATCAGCACGCGGAGCAATTCATCACCGCGGCGCGCCACGGCAAGCACGTCATCATCGAGAAGCCACTCGCGGTGGAGTGGAGCGATATCCTCGCGATGAAACAGGTGGTTGCGGAAACCGGGGTGAAGACCTGCGTCTGCTTCGAATGCCGGTATTCATCACAATTCGTGGCGACGAAGGCCGTCCTGGACGCGGGACTCGTCGGGCGGCTGCACTACGGCGAAATAGACTACTTTCACGGCATCGGACCGTGGTACGGCCAATACCGGTGGAACACCAAGCGGCGGCTCGGAGGGAGCGCCCTGCTCACGGCCGGATGCCATGCACTCGACGCGCTCTTGTTGTGCATGAACGCCGAGGTGGACGAGGTCATGAGCTACGCGACGCAAAGCGCCAATCCCCTGTTTACACCCTACGAGTATCGAACGACCTCGACCACCATCCTGAAGTTCCGGAACGGCACCCTGGGGAAATGCGCGGCGGTCGTCGATTGTCTGCAGCCCTATTACTTTCACACCCATCTGGTGGGAAGTGAGGGCAGCATCCTCGACAATAAGTTTCACTCGCAGAAGCTCGCGGGTTTGAATCGTCACGCCTGGAGCGAACTCTCGATGAAGCTCCTGGACAGCGGCGACGTGGGCGATCATCCCTACCAGACGCAGTTCCAGGCGTTCTTCGACGCGCTGGACGAGGAGAAGAACATGCCGCTCACGAGCTTCGCCGACGCGTTCGCGTCCCATCGCGTGATTGCGGCGGCGGACACATCGGCGGCAGAGGGAAGGCCAGTGAAGCTTGCGGAGATCCCCACTGAGTAAGCCGCCGCCACGCGCGCGCCCGGCAGACGTCGTGCCACGGGCGCTGGCGATTGCGGCGCATCCCGACGACATCGAGTTCGTGATGGCGGGCACGTTGATGCGGCTACGCGACGCCGGCTGGCAGATTCACTGCATGAACGTGTCGAGCGGCAACCTTGGAAGCATGTTCCTGTCCCCCGCGGAAACAGCCCGCGTCCGTCGTCGCGAGGCACGGGCCGCCGCGAAGCTGATCGGCGCGACCTGGCATCCGCCGATCTGCCACGACCTCCAAATCTTCTACGACGATCGCACGCTGCGCCGGCTGGGCGCGATCGTCCGGGACGTCGATCCGACGGTGCTCCTGACCCACTCGCCTCAGGACTACATGGAGGATCACATGAACACGGCGCGGCTGGCAGTCACGGCGGCGTTCGCCCGTGGTGTCCCCGGGTATCGCACGACCCCTCCACGGAAGGCCGTGGCAACGGCCGTGACGATCTACCACGCGAGTCCCCATAGCCTGCGCGACGGGCTGCGACGACGGGTGATACCGGGGGCCTTCGTGGACACAACGGACGTCCACGATCGCAAACGGGCGGCGCTCGCCTGCCACGCGAGCCAGCAGGACTGGCTCGACGCGACGCAGCGCATGGACAGCTACCTCGCGACGATGGATGAACTCAGCCGGACCGTGGGAACGCTCTCGGGCAGATTTCAGCACGCCGAGGGCTGGAGACGGCACGCGCATCCTGGTTTCTGCTCCGAGCGAGCCGACCCGCTCGGCGCCGCGTTGGAGGGCTGGTACCTGGTGAACACGCATTACGAACGATCGCTGGAAGCGGGCTCGGACTCCGGTCTGACCCCGGGCTGATCCCGAATGCCCAGACCACTGAGCGCCATCGCCCCCGACTGGTGGGACTACACCACGATCGACGCCAGCGTGATCGACGAGGCTGCCCGCCTGTCGGCCCGCGACCTCGTTCGACTGTCACGCCCGGGCTTCGCCGTCGTCTTGTATGACACGATTGAGGAGTTCTACCTGGCCGAGGCGCTCGAGTATGTGAACGCCTGGCGTCAGAGCACCGATGACCGGCCGGTCGGCATTTGCGGGCCGATCGGTCCCACTGAGCAGCTGCCGCTCGTC
>JANNHC010000709.1:0-2144 GCA_031404215.1 Acidobacteriota bacterium | reverse complement strand
CCTCGCGGCAAGCAGACACGTGCCGCGACACGCACGTCCCGCCTCACGAGCCGCTTGCGCAAGGACAAGGACAGGAAGCGCGCCAGCGGCCGGACAACCACGAAGAAGACCCTGGCGACGAACGCGCGTCCCGCGAAGAAGCCTGCGCCGCGGCGCGGCCCTTCGACCACGCGCAGGGTTGGCGGAACGGGTCTCGAACGCGATCTCGCGCAGACACCGGAAACCGGCCGCTCTGTGACAGGCCGCACCAATCCGATGCCCACGAAGCGATCGACGGGGACCGCGGCCGGCGCGGGCAACACGCGTCACGCCCCGGGCCTCGAACGCGCGCGCCGCCAGTTGCGTGAAGTCGAAGAATCGCTGCAGAGCCCGCCCTCGAGCCTCGACATGGACCGCCGTCCGTCCGCCGCGCGCAGCGGCCGTCACGAACTGCAGGAAGCCCGGCGCGAGCACAACGAGGTGAGTCCCGAGCTGACGGCCGGCGACGTGGACGCGGATTGGAAGGACGCCTACGCGGGCGGCGACGAAGCCCCCGGCGGGGACAACCCCACGCCCGACCAGGACCGCGTGGACGACATCGGCAAGGCGCTTGGCGTCCAGTACGAGGACAACGAGGAGCTGAAAGCGGCCGACAAGATCACCGAGCGCGACAAACACCGATGGGAGCTCGACCCGGCCTCGTCAGACGACTACAGAGATAGAGACTGACTGCGGACAGCCGACCGCACAGATTAAGGATTGAGGATTAACACTACTTTGTCAGATCCAATTTGTCGTACCCGAAGTGATCTCGTTTTGACATTGTACTTTTGAAGCGAGTTCTCTATGCTTCCGAGGCGTGACCGAGCGGTCGGCGCGCGCGCTCTTGCAGCGGTTCGGGCAATTCGCCGACCGATTTGGCGATTGCTTCAGTCGCCATCCGCAGCGTGCGGCGGCCAGTCAGTATCTCGACGCGTTGTTCAACGACAGCGAGCGGAAGTCCATCCAGGCGATGCATGGGCGGCTCAGCGACCCGGTCAGCTATCAGGCGCTGCAGCATTTCATTACCGACTCGCCGTGGGAGACGGAGCGGCTGTGGACGCGGCTGCGGGACGTCGTGCCGGTGCGCACCGGCATTTTGGCGCTCGACGACACCAGCTTTCCCAAGCAAGGCACACACTCGGTCGGCGTGAAGCGGCAGTACTGCGGCGCGCTGGGCAAGGTCGCGAATTGCCAGGTCGCGGTGTCGACGGTATTGCTCGACGATCAGCTGGCCTGGCCCCTGACCTTCGAGTTGTACCTCCCGAAGGAATGGGTCGCCGATGCGACGCGTCGGGCCAAGGTGCGGATTCCCGACGGCGTGCGCTTTCGCGAGAAGTGGCGCATCGCGTTGACGCACATCCGGCGGGTCCTCAAGGCGGGCTTTCAGCTCACCGCGGTGGTGGCGGACGCCGATTATGGCTCGACCGCGGCGTTTCGTCGCGGGCTCGAGCAGCTCGGGCTGCGCTACGGCCTGGCGATCCGCGGCTTCCTGACGATGTGGGCGCCTGGCGCCCACCATGTGCAGACGGCGGCCGCGATCGCCGCCCAGATCCCCGCCCGCGATTGGCAACGGGTCGCGTGGGCCGACGGCACCAAAGGTCCGTTGGCGGCCCGCTTCGCCGCGGTGTGGGTGCGCCCAGCCAAGGCGCGCGGGAACCGGTGGCTGTTGTGCGAACGCTCCTTGCGCGACGACGAGCGGAAGTACTACTTGCTCAATTTCGCCGCCACGGCGACGCTGCGCGAGCTGGTCACGGTCGTTCGCAGCCGCTGGCCCATTGAACAGCAGTATCGGGAGCTCAAGGATGAACTCGGCATCGACCACTTCGAAGGCCGCAGCTATCGCGGATGGACGCATCACACCGTCCTCACCGCGATCGCGTTCACGTTTCTCCAATTCGAACGTCGGCGCGCCAAGGACGAACCTCGCCCGACTTTGCCGCACGTCCGATTCTGGGTGCGCGAGATCATGGCGGTGCTCTACGTTGTCAATAACCGCAAGTTGTTGAACCTAATCGTCAGCTTCCAGAGGAATCCGCCCCTGAGAAGGTGACAAAGTAGTGCTAATCGCTGAATTGCAACTCGACCTCCCTTTTCTTCGTGCGCCTGCGCCCGAACAGCCGAGG
>JANNHC010000708.1:0-2432 GCA_031404215.1 Acidobacteriota bacterium | reverse complement strand
GCCTTCCGGGCCCACGTGGTCCGCTGGCTCCCGTTGAAACGCGCCGAACTTTCCGACCAACTCGACCGCGCCAGCTTGAGTTGCATCGACCGCTTCAAGAACCGTCCGGCCGAGCAGGTCGAGTGCGCGCGGGGCGGGCGGAGTCTCTGAGGCTGGATCCGAATCGCCTCTGATGGTGCCGGACGGTTTCGTGGCGCGGCGCTCCGGCGCGGGCTCGAGCTGACTGCCCGTCACCACCATCGAACGGCCTTTCAGCTCGATCAGGTACCGCCCGCCGTTCCGCACTTCGCGCACGATGCCAGTACCGAGCGTCGCGACATGAACGCGATCACCAGGAACGAACGTCGTCATCCGGCACGTCTCGGGCAGGTCGGGACATGCAGTTCCATGAACGACGCCATTATGGCACCGGCGTGAACGGTTCTCTTTTGGGAGGCTGTATCTGCTCTCGCTCTCCGGCGGTAGAATGAGCGCATGCTTGGCCAGCGCATTTCGGGACGGCTTTCGAACAAAAGGCCATGACACCTGCCGGCAGAGCCATCCTGGCCTTCATCGCCCTTCTGCTGATGCATGGGCCCGCCGCCGCGCAGTCGTGCCCTGCGCTTCAGGTCCGCAACCCGGACGGCAACTACATCGTCGCTGGCGTCAAGGGGGATATTCTCTACTCCGGCGATCTGGCGCTCGATGCGTACGTGCAGCAGGGTTCTGCTCGCCGCCCCTCGGTCGTCGTCCTGCATGGCGGCGGGTGGTCATCGGGCAGCCGTGTCGCGCACGTCGGGCAGATCCTCGAAGCCGTGACACGTGCCGGGTATAACTGGTTCTCGCTCGACTATCGGCTCGGCGGCCTGACGCGGTTCGAGGACTCACTCACGGACGTGCGCGCCGCGCTGGCGTTCATTCGATGCCACGCCGCCGGATTCGGTATCGACGCCAATCAGCTGGTGCTCCTCGGCGAAGACTCGGGCGCCCAACTGGCTGCGCTGCTCGCCGCCGAGCGCCCGGCCGGCGTCGTCGGCGCGGTACTCATCGGCGGGTTCTACGACCTCGGCGCGATCCCAGCGCTGTCGCGCGACGTCGATCGTGACGTCCTGGCACGCGCGTCGCCGGCCGCGCGAGTCGTCGCGAAGATGCCGCCGCTGCTCGTCGTGCATGGCGGCGCGGACACCGAGGCGCCGACCGAGCATGCGCGCCGCTACTGCAGTCAGATCGCACAGGGCGGCGGACGCTGCCAGTTCCTGGAAGTCGAGGGGGCGAGCCATCGCAGCGAGAACTGGTGGCCGGGGCAGTGGCACTACAAGGTCGCGATGGCCGAGTGGCTCGCGGCGCTGGCGGGTGCACCGCTGGTGCCGCATCGCCCGCTGAGCGGCGCGGTCCTGAAGGACATCCTTTACAGCCGGTCGGCGCAGCTCGCACTCGATGCCTTCCTTCCGCGAGCGAGCGCGCCTGTTCCGGCGGTGATTGTGGTGCATGGAGGCGGCTGGGAAGCGGGGGACAAGGTGACGTACGTCACCCCGCTCTTCGAACCGCTGGCCAACGCCGGCCTGGCCTGGTTCTCGATCGACTATCGGCTGACGCCGGCGTTCACACACGAGCATCAACTCGAGGACGTGCGTCAGGCCATCCGGTTCGTGCGCGACGGGCACAAGCGTTTCAACATCGATCCCGCGCGGATCGTCCTCGTGGGCGAGTCGGCGAGCGGCCAGATGGTGACGCAGGTGGCGGCGGAGGACCGATCGCTCGCAGGCGTCGTGTCCTTCTACGGGGTGTACGACTTTTCCGCCATGGTGACCGACGCCTCGCCCCGCTCGCTGCTCGTGCGCCTGTTTCGGCGAACCGTGCTGGACGCCGAGGCGCGCGCGGAACTCCAGCGGTACTCCCCGCTCCATCGCGCGCACAGGGACATGCCACCGGTGCTCCTCGTCAACGGCACCGGAGAACGGCTGTGGGAGCAGGCCCAGGCCTTCGCGCGGCGATTGAGCGAGTTGGGCGTGAGGCACGAAGTGCTTGCGCTCGAAGGCGCGCCGCACGGGATGGAGAACTGGGAAGGACACCCCGAGTGGATGACCTATAAGCGCCGCATGGTCGAGTGGATCCGTCAAGTCGCAGGCGCGGGGCGTTCCCGTCCCCTGCCGTAGCGCAGCCCTTCAGGGCTGCCCGGAGGCGCGGCGCCAGAACAAAACGGCGAATCCTGGCAGAAACGCAAATGACCACGCGGCGAAATGCCTGGCGAGATTGGGGTCGTCATGCGAGTCGCGCGTCCAGATCCCGGAGATCAGATAGAAGGCCGTCCCCGACAGCAACGCGGCGGCGGTCCCGCGAATCAGTGCGCTCCCGAAGGCTTCTTTCTTCTCCAGCCTCTGCTGCAGCAGCGCGAAGAGCATCCACAGCAGCATCCACGACGGAAACATCGCTCCCCACCCGAGTAGCCCCGC
>JANNHC010000707.1:0-2142 GCA_031404215.1 Acidobacteriota bacterium | reverse complement strand
TAGCGACCACGAGTGCGAGTCTTTTCAGCATGAGTCATTTCCTCCGCCAGAACGGTGGCGCGTTCCATACAAGATGAGCTCGAGAACCATCTCGGCTCGACTGGTGCCGTCAACAGCAGAAATCGTGCCGGGTGGTAGCCGCGGTGCTACCGGTTGCAATATCGTGGCAATCACGACCACGATGTCGCAACCGGATTTCGAAAGGCGCTTCGGCACCAGAGCGCTGGTGATGTCGGCGCCCACGATGGCGCGTTACAGGTTCTCGTCGCGATCGAGCGCCGGATGGACGCTGGTGAAACCGTTCTTGATCGGCCAGAAGGCCGCACCCGTCCGCAGGTCCATGGACATGCAGGGGCAGGGAAGCGCTACTTCCGCTTCATCAAGAGCGCCACGCCGACGACCAGGATGACGCCGCCGGCAATCGGTGAGATCGGGATGCTCTCCCGTTTGTCGGTCGTGATCTCGATCGGACCTGCGTCGATGACGGTGTCTCTGCGCGTCCATGACACGCCGCCATAGACAAGACCGATAAGGCCAAGGACGATGAGCACTGCGGCGAGCGCTTTCATAGCTGTTCTCCTGTAGTTCTGCGACGGACTATGTCGATTGCTGTGGAAAAGACTGCGGGTGTCCGGAGCAATTCGGGTGCCAGCGCAATCGGCGTGATTGAGGAAGCGCGCTGCTCATAGTGGGTAGCGCGCCGCAGCTCGACGACACCACCACAGGGGTAGGCCGACCGGGCGCAGGCACGACACCCAGCTTGGCTATCTCTACGTCGAAGGCCTGACGCGCGTGCGGATCGAAGAGGGGAGGGTCCACTCAGGGCCGATCTGCCAGTGTCAGCTCGCTGACAATTCGGTCGCCCGCCGCAAGCTGAGACTCCTCGAAGCGCGCAAATCATTGGCCTTTATCGTGTGCGCCCGGAGGCGCCGGACGGGCACGAAAACTGCTTTCCCTTTCCCCATGCGACTATCCGCTTTTGCTGTTTCAACGCTGGCCCTTGCCGTTCTCGCCTTCGGCTGTGGCGACGCCGCCCAGACCCCGGCAGCCCCGTCAGCCCCGACAACCACGGCCACGCCCTCCGGAGGGGCAGGTGGCGGCGGAACGGGCACCTTGACCCTTCGGATCACGGACAGTCCCTTCAGCGAGGCCAGAGCCGTGCTCGTCACCTTCAACGAGGTCAGCGTGCACCGGAGTGGCGCCGGATGGGAAACGATGGCGTTCGCTGGCGGCGCCGGACAGCGGACCTGTGACCTGAAGAAGCTGCAGGGACCTGCGGATCTGCTTGGCGTTGGAACGCTTCCGAGCGGCCATTACACACAGATTCGTCTGCATGTCGTGTCCGCGTCGATTCACTTCGACAACGCATCGGCCGGCGGACCCTGCGCCACCTCGATAGCCGCGCCGACGGGCCTGTCGGCGCCTGTGGAGATACCCTCCGGCGAAGTGAAGCTGAACCGCCAGTTCACGATTCCGGCCGGAGGCGCCACGTTGATTCTGCTGGACCTGGACGGCGATCGCTCGATCCACCAGACCGGCGGGAGCAACGGCAACAACAATGGGAACAACGGGAACGGTCGGGGTAACAGCGGCGGCGGCACCACAACGACGGCCGGACGCTACATCATGAACCCGGTGATCTCGGTGGTCAGCGTCAGCTGACGCTGACGACTTACCTCGCGCCCGAGAGCTCGCCGTAGAGCTGCCCGATGAAACGGTCGCCGGTTGTGCCCGGTTGCCCGACCTTGGCGTCAAACTCCGCGAGGGGTTTGGCCGCCACGATCTGCTCCTGTGTCATCCCCTGCTTGATGAGCCCGGCGACCTTGTCGCGCGCGGCGATGAGGAGCGCGCGATGCGCGACGACGGCCGCTTCATCGACGATCGGGCCGTGTCCAGGAACGATCTTCGTCGTGGGCGACGCCTCGTCGACGATCATCTGCAGGCCGTCGATCATGCCCTTCAGCGACCCGCCGTTATTGCGGTCGATGTTCGGGTACTGAATCGACCGGAAGAAGTCGCCCGTCATGATGGCGTCGGCCGTCCTGAAGCGGATCATCGTGTCGCCGTCGGTGTGCGCCATCGGCACGGGAATCAGCCGCACTTCCTCGCCGTTCATGTGGAAGGTCAACGGCGATCGATAGT
>JANNHC010000706.1:0-3177 GCA_031404215.1 Acidobacteriota bacterium | reverse complement strand
TTTACGATCCTGAGAGCTTACCGAGACCTGCGGCCCTGAACCGAAGACCTATGACCTCTAAAACCCAAGACTCTAAAACCCTGAAACTACTCCGTAAATGAAATCCCGCATCCTGGTTATAGACGACGAGGCTGAAATCCGCCGTTCGGTGCGCATGATCCTCGAGTACGAAGGGTACGAGGTGATCGAGGCGTCCAGTGGACCAGAAGGCGTGACGCTGGCCGAGCGTGAATCGCCCGACCTCGTGTTCCTCGACGTCAAGATGCCGGGGATGGACGGCCTCGAGGCGCTGCAGCGGATCAGGGCCTCGAACGACACCTTGCCGGTCGTGATCATTTCCGGGCACGGCACCGTCAGCACGGCGGTCGAGGCGACGAAGGCAGGAGCGTTCGACTTCATCGAGAAGCCGCTGGCGAGCGAGCGCGTGCTCGTGACCATCCGGAACGCGCTCGACCAGACGCGGCTCCGCGACGAGAACACGTCGCTGAAGCGCGCCGTGGAGGTCCGCCACCAGATGGTCGGCGAGTCCCCGCCGCTCCGGCAGGTGTGGGATTCGATCAAGCGGGCGGCGCCCACGAATGCCACCGTGCTGCTGCTTGGCGAGAGTGGATCGGGGAAGGAGCTGGTCGCCCGGTCGATTCACCGGAACAGCCTTCGCAGCCGCGATCGGTTCGTGCAGGTCAACTGCGCCGCGATTCCAGAAGAGCTGATCGAGTCGGAGCTCTTCGGCCACGAGAAGGGCTCGTTCACCGGCGCCACGGAGAAGCAGGTCGGCAAGTTCGAGCAGGCGGACCACGGCACGATTTTTCTCGATGAGGTCGGCGACATGAGCGCGAAGACGCAGGCCAAGGTCCTGCGCGTGCTCCAGGAAGGGGAGGTCGAGCGGCTCGGATCCGCCCGCACCCTCAAGGTCGATGTTCGCGTGCTCGCCGCGACGAACAAGGATCTCGAAGCGGAGATCGAGAAGGGTACCTTCCGCGAGGACCTCTACTTTCGCCTGAGCGTGATCCCGATCACCGTGCCGCCGCTGCGCGACCGGCGCGAGGACATTCCGGCGCTCGTCCGGCATTTCGCGGATCTGTTCAGCCGCGACAACAATCGCCGGCCGCAGCGCTTCACGCCGGCCGCGCTCGAGCACATGCAGAAGGCGCGGTGGAAAGGCAATGTCCGTGAGCTGAGGAACACGGTCGAGCGGCTCATCATCATGACGCCAGGCGAAGTGGTCGATGTGAACGATCTGCGCGACATCATCCGCCTTGAACCGAAGGCCGTATCGGCCGACAATGAGAAGGAACGCGCGGGCACCCTGCGCGAGTTCAAGGAGTCGGCCGAGCGCACGTTTCTCGTCGGCAAACTTCGCGAGCACAACTGGAATATTTCGAAGACCGCGGAGGTCATCGGCACCCCGCGCAGCAACCTGTACAAGAAGCTCGAACAGTACGCGATTACGCAGGAAGGGGATGGGTGATAGCCATTCATTGACAAGGTCATCGCCGCCGCAGTGAGCCAGACGATCGCCCGCCTTCGCGTCCGTCGGGCGCTTTCGGCGCGACAAGCCCGCAAGGCGCTTGCTGCGCTGGAGCCCGGAGGGCAGAGGCGAGAGGAAAGTCCGAACTCCGCAGGGCAGTGCGCCGGGTAACGCCCGGTCAGGGTAACCTGAAGGAAAGTGGCACAGAAAATATACCGCCGCGCCGAAGCCCGCAAGGGCGGAGGCGGGTAAGGGTGAAAAGGTGCGGTAAGAGCGCACCGCGCTCGTGGCAACACGGGTGGCAGGCAAAACCCCGCACGGAGCAAGGCCAAATAGGGAAGCAGTTGAAGGACGGCCCGTCCGAAGCTTCCGGGTAGGCTGCTTGATCCCGCCAGCAATGGCGGGGCTAGAGGAATGATCGTCGCGCCATAGCCCGTCGGCCGAGAGGCCGGCGGGCGACGGCGGACAGAATTCGGCTTACGGCTCACTGCGGCGGTCTCTCTCACCGCTGGCGCTTCTTGCGGACGGTTCGCGTCTGGCTTCTGAACGTTCTGGAGGTTTTCTCATGCGCAGGGTCACGCTGCCGGTTCTTTTTCTTGTGGCCCTCGCGCTCGTCGCCGTGGCGGCGCAGCCGCCGCAGGTTCCCGGCCAGCTCCGCCCGCGGCCTGGCACCGGCCGCGAGCCTGAATTCCCCGCGCCGAAGATCACCGACTACAAACCCCGATCGACGCTCGTCGTGCCGGAGCACCCCGTCCCGCGCGCGAAGTTCCCCGTCGTGGACATTCATGGACATCCGCCCGCGCTCGTGTCGCCGCAGGCCATCCAGACCGTGCTCGACGCGATGAACCGGTTGAATCTGCAGGTGATGGTGCAGGCCAACGGTGTGTCCGGCGATCGCTTGAAGCAGCAGCTCGACGGGATTGGCGCGAGCGCTCACAAGGATCGGTTCGCGGTATTCACCAGCGTCAACTGGCGCAGCATCGGTCCGGGATTCGGTGCGCGCGCCGCGCAGCAGCTCGAAGCGGATGTCAAGGCCGGAGCGGTCGGACTCGGCGAGATCGGCAAGGGACTCGGCATGGATATCCGCAATCCGGACGGGACGCGTCTGAAGCTGGACGACCCTGAATTGGACCCGGTGTGGGCGATGGCGGGAAACCTGAACATTCCGGTGTTCATCCACACGGCGGAGCCGCCGGCGTTTTTCGAGCCGCTCGATTACAACAACGAGCGGTGGCTCGAGCTGGCGTTGTTCCCCGAGCGCCGGCACCAGGAAGGTGTCCGGTTCGACGAGCTGATGGGGGAGCGCGATCGGATGGTGCGGAAGCATCCCAAAACGACGTTCATCCTGGCGCACATGGGATGGCACGCGAACGACCTGCCGCGGCTCGGGAAGATGTTCGACACGATGCCGAACGTGTACGCCGAAGTCGGCGCGATCCTGTATGACATCGGCCGGCAGCCGCGGTACGCGCACGACTTCTTCGTCAAGTATCAGGACCGCGTCCTGTTCGGAAAGGATTCTTTCCAGCCCGAGGAATATCCGTACTTCTGGCGCGTGTTCGAGACGCGGGATGAGTACTTCGATTATTACCGCGACTATCACGCGTTCTGGAAGCTCTACGGGATGAGCCTGCCCGATGACGTGCTGAAAAAACTGTATTACCAAAACGCGCAGCGCGTGGTGAAAGGCCTTCCGCGCACCGGGTGGC
>JANNHC010000705.1:0-13132 GCA_031404215.1 Acidobacteriota bacterium | reverse complement strand
CTATTCAGCCGTGTACGGACCCGCTGGATGCTCGTCTTGTGGCGCGCATTCGGTGCGTGTCGATCCGGAGGGGAATATCTGGGTAGTCGACGCCGCCGGTCACATTGTTTACAAGATGAACTCGCAAGGGCGGGTGACAATGCGTCCCTTATCCCGGCGCACCCACCTACAGAGGGTGCTCCAATCCACCGATACAGATCGCGAGGTTCTCCATGCGATCCATCACGCTCCGCCTGTTCGCGGCGGTTGCCGTGGTCGCGGCGATAGTTCCATCCGTGCCCTGTCAGGCGCAGGGCATCGGCATCGGCGGACGATTCAGTCTGGTTCGCGGCGACGCGCAGTCGGACGCGGGCGCCGAGCGGTTCACGGGCGGACAAGTCCGCGCGTGGCTGTCGAAGCGCACCGCGGTTGAGCTCTCCCTTGATCGACGCATCCAGAGCAACGAGACGCTGACCGAGCGCGTACGCGACTATCCCCTGCAGGCGTCGCTCCTGCTGGTGCCGGTGCGATCGACGCTTTCCCCTTACGTCCTCGGCGGCATGGGCTGGTATACGCACCGGGTCGAGCAGATGGCGGGCAAGGACGTGCTCACGACGACATCCACCCGCCGGGTCGGCTCGCACGCCGGCTTTGGCGCGGAGATGCGGCTCGGCCGCCACGCGGCGCTGCATGCCGACTATCGATACACCTTCCTCCGCTTCGGCGACGCCGACCCGATCACGTCGAACACGATCGCCGGCGCCATCACCAAATCCCACCTCTCCGGTTCCTCCGGCGCCCGCTTCCTCCCCTCCTACGAAGGATCCATGTGGACGGCGGGGTTAACCGTATACTTCTAGGTTCTACAGGGTTCTATCAGGGTTCTACTCGAAAGGAGCGCGTATGACTTGCGGCTTGAAACGCTTGTGTGCCGCCGGTGTGGTCGTGGCGCTGGGGGTGGCCGCTGCGCCGGTCCGGAAAATCCAGCTCACCGACACGAAGCTCAAGAACGGCTTGCGCGTGATCATCTCCGAGGATCACTCCGCCCCGGTCTACTCCATCGTCGTCCAGTACAACGTCGGCTCACGCGATGAGCGCAAGGGGCGCACCGGCTTCGCGCATCTCTTCGAACACATGATGTTCAAGGGATCCGAGAACGTTGGTCAGAACGAGCACCCGTACCTGATCTTCATGAACGGCGGCTCCATGAACGGCACGACCAGCAAAGACCGAACGATGTATTACGAGACGCTGCCGGCCAACCAGCTCGACCTCGGGCTTTTCCTCGAGGCGGACCGGATGAAGTCGCTCGGGATCACGAAGGACAACCTGGAGAACCAGCGGAACGCGGTCCAGGAAGAACGCCGGAGCGGCGTGGACAACCAGCCCTACGGCAAGACCTTCGAAGCCATCGACGAGCTCGCGTACGACAACGCTGCCTACGAACACTCCGTGATTGGGTCGATGGCGGATCTGAGCGCGGCGAGCGTCGAAGACGTCGCGGCGTTCTTCAAGATGTACTACGCGCCGAACAACGCGGTCATCGGGATCGTCGGCGACGTGAACACCAAGACAACACTTGCGAAGATCGAGCAGTACTTTGGTGCGATACCGCGGCAGCCGGCGCCACCGGCGGTGGACATGTCGGAGCCAGCGCAAAAGGAAGAGCGCAGGCTGACGCTGGAGGACGGGCTCGCGCGGCTGCCGCGCATCGACATGGCGTACAAGATTCCGCCCAGCTCGGGGCCTGATGACGATGCGATCGGCGTGATGGCCACGATTCTTTCCGGCGGCCGCAGCGCGCGCTTCTACGAGTCCATCGTCCGTCAGAAGCAGCTGTCGACAGGCGTATCGGCTTTCTCCGGCGATTCGCGGGGTCCCGGCCTCTTCAGGGTCAGCGGCACGCCGTTGCCCGGCAAGACTCTCGCGGATCTGGAAACGGCAATCGACGCCGAAATCGAGCGCCTGAAGGCCGACCCGATTGCGGACTGGGAGATCGAGAAGGCGCGGACCAGCGCCAGGCGGGCGTTCGTCAACAGCATTGCCAGCTCCCTGAACATTGCGGTCCGCTTGTCCGAGGACGCGCTGTTCTATGACCAGCCCAACCGCATCAACACCCACGAGGAACGGATCGCAAAGGTGACAGCGGCCGACGTGCAGCGCGTGGCGCGCCAGTATCTGGTGAAGGCAAGCCGCACGGTCGTGCTGACGGTGCCGAAGCCGGCCGCGCCGAAGGGAGGCTTGTGATGTCGAACCGCACCATCCTCGCCGCGACCGTCGCGATTGCCACAGGGGCAATGTCGTCCTCCGCACCGACGCTGGCGCAAGGGCCGCCGCCGGGGGGCGCTCCGCAGCCGTCTACCACGCAGATGGTGCTGAAGGGCAAAGCCCCGGTGTCGAACGAGGTGCTGAAGGTCAAGCTGCCGCGGCCGCAGGAGGCGGATCTGGCGAACGGTCTGCACCTGATCGTCCTCGAGGATCGCCGCCTGCCCCAGATTACGTTTCAGATCATCATTCCGGGCGCGGGGGGTTATTTCGATCCCGCCGACAAGATCGGCCTCGCCAGCTATACCGCCCAGCTGATGCGTGAAGGGACACGGACACGCACGTCTCCGCAGATTTCAGAGACGCTCGAGACGATGTCGGCGTCGCTGAACGTCGCCACCGGCCTCGCTGGCACATCGGCGTCGATCTCAGGCGGCTCGCTCACGGAGAACTTCGACAAGCTGATGGACCTGACGGCCGACGTCCTGCTGAACCCGGCTTTCGCGCCGGCTGAGTGGGATCGTCTGAGAACGCGGACGAAGGCGGGCCTGGTACAGAGCCGCGCCAATCCCGGTTTCCTCGCGGCCGAGAGGTTCAACCGGGCCGTCTTCGGTGCGCACCCCGCCGGGCGCGTTTCGCCGAGCGCGGCCAATCTCGACGCGATCACTCCAGAAGCGCTGATGGAGTTCCACAAGACGCGCTACGCGCCGGACCACGCGGCGATTGCGTTTGCCGGGGATCTTTCCCTCGCCGAGGCGCGGAAGCTCGTCGAGGCGAAGCTGTCCGGATGGAAGAAGGCCGGCGCGCCGAAGGGGTCCGTAATGGAGCCCCTCGCGGTCGGTGCTCCAAGGGTGTTCCTGGTCGCGCGCCCGGGATCGGTGCAAACGACGCTCAGCGTCGGGACCCAGTCGATGATTCGGACGGATCCGGACTACACCGCGCTGACGGTCGTGAACCGTGTCCTCGGCGGAACGATGGGCCGCCTGTTCCGTCACCTGCGTGAAGAAAAAGGATACACGTATGGCGTCGGGAGCTTCTTCTCGGCCACGCAGTACAGGGGATCGTGGCAGGCCTCCACGAGCGTGCGGACAGAGGTGACGGAGCCGGCGCTTACGGATCTGCTCGCGGAGATTGCCGAGCTGCGTGAGAAGCCGATACCAGCTGCCGAGTTCGCCGACGTGAAGCGTGCGATTGTCGGCAGCTTCGCGCTGGCCCTGGAGAGTCCGCAGCAGGTGCTCGGCTACTACATCGACAACTGGCAATACGGTCTGCCGGCGGATTACTGGGACACGTATCCGGCGCGCGTGATGGAGATCACCCCGGCGCAGGCGCAGGCGGCGGCCCAGAAGTACTGGGCGCCGGGCCGCCTCCAGATCGTGGCCGTCGGCGATGCGACGAAGATCACCGACATCCTCAAGAAGAAGGGGGATCTCGAGGTCTACGACGCGGACGGGAACCCGCTGAAATAGGCGACGCTACCCGATACCCTTTGCGGCCATCTCTTCCATCGCGGCCGCGAATGTGTCGATCTCTTCCAGCGTCGTGTAGACGTTCGGCGTCACCCGGACGCCTTCGAATTCGGCATGGACGATCGGCGTGGCGATGATGCGCCAGCGGTCCCACAAGCGCGTCACCACCTTGCCGGTCGGCAGGCCGTTGATTTGGACGTTCGCAATCGCGCACGACTGCTCCGGATCGAAGCTCGTGTGCATTCGGACCTTCGCGTTGCGCGCGAGCCGCTTGGCCCATCGGTCGCGGAGATATCGCAAGCGCGCCGCCTTGCGCTCGACGCCCATCCCCTCGTGAAAGCTCAGCGCCTCGGCGATCGCGTTGTGATTGGCCGCCGGGTGCGTTCCGATCTCCTCGAATTTTCTGATGTTGCCGGTCTGCGCCGCGGCCGCGGGCTGGAGTGGCCACAGGCTCGCGATGTGTTCACGCCGCACGTAGAGAAACCCGGTGCCGATGGGCGCGAGCAGCCACTTGTGCAGGCTCGTGCCGTAGTAGTCGCACCCGAGCTCGCTGACCTTGTACGGGAACTGCGCGAACGCGTGCGCCCCGTCCACGATCGTCCGGACGCCACGCCGGCGTGCCTCGTCGCAGATGCGCTTGACGGGAAAGATTTGTCCCGTGAGGTTCGTGATGTGGCAGAAGTGGAGCACCCGGGTGGCAGGCGTGATCGCGGCGATGAGCCGGCTCGCGAGATCGTCCATCGACGGCGGCGGTACGGGAAACGAGATCTGCGTGAGACGGATGCCGTCCCGCCGCACACGCTGCTCCCACGTCGTCAGCATCCGACCGTAATCCTGGTTCGTCGTGACGACCTCGTCGCCCGCCTTCAGGTCGATTCCAAGCTGGGCCGTCTGCAAGGCCTCGCTGGCGTTGCGCGTGATGGCGAGCTCCTCCGGATCACAACCGAATTCCGCGGCAAGCCGCCGGCGCACGCTCTCGATGTTTGGCTCGAGAATCTGCCACATGTGGTACACCGGCGCCTGGTTCGAGATGTCCAGATAGCGCTTGAACGCTTCGTGCACCACACGCGGGCTCGGAGAACAGCCGCCGTTATTCAGATTGATAATCGTACGGTCGAGTGTGAATCCCTGCTGGATCTCGCGCCAGTACGTCTCGTCGGACGCCACATCGGACGGCGCGACGCGTTCGACACGGTGCCCCGCCGCGCGCACCCGCGCCAATCCGTCGTCGCCGAACGCGGCCACCGCGGTCGCACCCACCGTTCCCGTCGCCCGGAGAAACGATCGTCGTGTGAGCATACGATCCAATCCCTAATCCTTAATCCCTGATCCTTAATCGCGAGTCTTGGCCGCGAACCTGGCGTTCAGATACGGGGAGATTACTGTACTTACGCCCGGGATCGGTGTCACAATACGCGGGTTGCGGTCGGTGAGTTGAGCGGCAGGCTGCTGTGATCCTCCGCGCGCTTCCTTTTCGATGCTGATACGTCCCGAAGCATTTTTCATCGACGGCCGCCAAGCTCGCTTTGCGGAAGCCGACGCGTACGGCCGCGTGCCGCTGCGGGCGGGGCACGCGTGAAACAGGCGGGAGTCCGGCTCGGCGGCACGATCATCACAAATCCAGCAAAACCATTCTGGCCCGACGATGGGCTGACGAAGCTCGATCTGGCGCAGTTTTACGCGCGCATCGCCGGTCAGATCCTGCCGTGGATGAAAGGCCGCGCCGTCACGATGGAGCGCTGCCCGGAGGGCGTCAGGAAATCCTGTTTCTACCAGAAACAAGCCCCTGCCACGCTTCCCGACGACGTGTTGACGGTGGCTATTCCGGCGCCGTCGGCCGGCCGTGACGTGGACTACATCGTCGGCGGCACGCGCAAGACGCTGCTGACGCTCGTGAACCTCGGGTGCATCGCGATGCACGTGATGAACAGCCGGGTGGACGAGCTCGACAAGCCGGACTGGCTGGTATTCGATCTCGATCCTGCCGACAATTTTTCGTCGGCCGCGAGGGTCGCGCTGCTCCTGCGTGAGAAGCTCGAAGATCATGGGCTGGAGCCGTACGTGAAGACGTCCGGCGGACGCGGACTCCACGTGTTCGTCCCCCTCCGGCGCGGTGCGGCGCAGGAGCGCGTGCGCGCCTACGCCTCGGCCATCGCCGCTGAAATGGCGCTCGAACATCCCAAGCTCGTCACCGTGGAAATGCGCAAGGCGAAGCGGAAGGCTCCCGTGTACCTCGACGTCATGCGCAACGCTGCGGGACAGACGATCGTGCCCCCTTTCTCCGTGCGGTGGCGTCCGCGCGCGCCGGTCTCGATGCCGCTGGACTGGGACGAAGTCAGTCCGCGGCTCGATCCGATCGTGTTCAACATCAAGACGGCCGAGCGGCGCATGCGCGCGAAATCGCCGTGGTCGAGTTTCTTCGGTCATCGGCAAACACTGCCACGAGTCTGACCGCGTCATGGAGCTGCATGACCGCGTTGCGCTGATTACGGGCGGCAAACGCATTGGCGCCGCCATTGCGATCGATCTGGCGCGCCGCGGCATGGACGTCGCCCTTTCCTATAATCGATCGCGCCGCGAGGCCGAGAAAGCCGCCGACGGCGTGCGGGCCGCCGGCCGGCGGGTGATGCTGATCCAGGCCGACTTGTCGCAGGGGCCGGAGTGTGCGCGCCTCGTGAGCGACGCGGTGGCGTCGCTCGGCCGGCTCGACGTCTTGATCAACATGGCGTCCGTGTATTCGTCCGTCCCGCTCGAACAGACCGATGAAGCCGCGTGGGACAGGGTGATCGACGTGGATCTCAGGGCCGCCTTTCTGTGTGCCCGAGCGGCCGTGCCCCATCTCCGCGCGGCGCGCGGCGGGCGCATCATCAACTTCAGCGATTGGGTCGCCGCCAGCGGCCGCCCCCGCTATAAGGGATACCTTCCGTACTACGTCGCCAAACGCGCCATCATCGGGCTGACCGAAGCGCTGGCGCTCGAGCTCGCCGCCGACCAGATCCTCGTCAACGCAGTCGCCCCGGGACCCATCGTGGCCCCGCCCGGCATGACGGACGAGGAACTGAAGACGGTCGAAGCGTCTACGCCGCTTGGCCGGTGGGGCGGCGAACAGGAGATCGTGAAGGCCGTTGCCTTTGTGCTCGAAGCGGACTTCGTGACCGGCGAGACCATCCGAATTGACGGCGGCCGTCACGTGCGCTGACGTCGCATCGACAGCGTTCTAACGCACCGCCGGATTGGTCGCCAAGATCACCTGCAGCGATTCCAGCGCACCCGTAAGCTCCGACCGATCGCGCGCGAAGCAGAACCGGATATAGCCCTCACCGTTCGCGCCGAAGTCCACGCCAGGAACGCAGCCAATCCGCCCGCGGGCGATCAGGAACTCCGCCATCGCCCATGAGATGGAGCCGGTCGCCGACGGCTTCTCCGGACGCCATGCCGGATCGATCCGCAGGAATGCGTAGAACGCGCCCCTGGGAGGCGTCCCGCTGAATATACCTGCCGAGCACGACTTGATGCCCGCGTAGAACAGATCCCGGCGCGCTTCAAGCTCCTGCCGGAACGCCGCGATGTTGTCCTGCGATCCTTCGAGCGCGCCGATCCCGCCGTACTGAACGACCGACGAGACGTTGCTGGACGTGTAGAACAACGCCTTTTTCATCCGTTCGCGCAGCGCCGGATCGTGGGCGGCCACGTATCCCAGACGCA
The DNA here is from genome assembly GCA_031404215.1 of Acidobacteriota bacterium. Taxonomy (GTDB): domain Bacteria; phylum Acidobacteriota; class Vicinamibacteria; order Vicinamibacterales; family 2-12-FULL-66-21; genus JALZOC01. The sequence goes on along the minus strand of JANNHC010000705.1, from coordinate 5,714 downwards.
GGCCCGTGATTGCGTACGACTTGCTGAACGTAAACGACGAAATCGTGCGCTGGTACATGCCGGGCAGTGACGCGGCGCTCACGTGCTCGGCGCCGTCGAACAGTACGTCTTCGTACGCCTCGTCTGAAATGAGCCACAGCTTGCGGTCGCGGCAGATGGCCGCGATGGTCTCGACATCCCGCCGGGTGAGTACGCCTCCGGTCGGGTTGTGCGGGGAGTTGATGTAGACCGCGCGCGTTTTGTCCGTGATCTTCGACTCGAGCTCCGCCAGGTCGTACCGCCAGCTGAGCGTCTCGTGCAGCCGGCAGGGAACCGGGACCCCTCTCGCGGCCTTTATGTTCCCCATGCAGGGAGGCCATTCAGGATCCGGAACGATCACCTCGTCGCCGGGTTCGAGCAGCGCCTGGAAGGCGATGAACAGTCCGTGAATGCCGCCGTTGGTGACCATCACCTCGTCCGGGCCGCCGACCGGGATGCCGTTCACCGTGCGCAACTTCGCCGCCAGCAGATCGAGGAGCCTCGGAATGCCGGTTGTCTGGACGTAGTGACTGTGATTGTCGTCGATGGCGCGGTGCATCGCGCGCTTCAAGGTATCGGGCGCGTCGAAGCTCACGTCCCCCTGGTCGAGGCGGAAGGGATCCTTGACGGTGTACATCATGTCCCGGATGCGGATGATGCCCGAGAACGGCACGGCATCGAGGAAATGACCCATCACGCAAGTATAACCAGGCGCAGGGGGTCGGGGCTCAGGGCTCAGGGTTCTGTTAACATCGACAGCTGGTGACACCACGACAATACCGCGCCGGAGAGTCTCTCGAGGATTTCTGCCGTGCGTGCAAAACGGACCGCATGCACACGGTCGTCGCTGCCGACGCCGACGGGCAGCCAATCCGCGTGGTGTGTGGCTACTGCCAGAGCGAGCACAACTATCGTGGGGGGCCGCGCGTCGGCCAGGAATCACGCACCGCCAGCTGGGGCGGTGACATCACGACCGCCTCTCGCGAGCCCGCGAAACGCGCGGGCCGGACCGCCCCGGACCGCGAGCCTTTCCCTATCGTCAGCGAGCGCGAGCGCGTCGCGCCGCCCGTCAGCGAGGATTCCGGCATGGACATCGAAATGATCCTGCGGCGCGTCATCCGCGAGGAGGCGGGCATCACCGCGGTCACTCCGGCGGAGAAGTGGCGGGGCGGGAATCTCGTGCTCAGGCCGGGGACGCCGGGACTTCAGGAGAAGAGCTGGCCGATCGAAACGTTCTTCCACAAGATCGTCATGGTCCGCAATCGCCTCCGCACGCTGGAGCAGCAGGTGAACGCGGCCGAGATGCCGGAAGACGTGAAGGTGAAGCTGCAGGGCTACATCAGCGGCTGCTACGGGTCGTTGACGAGCTTCAACGTCCTCTTTGCCGAAGACGACGATCAGTTCAAGGGAGCGGGCGGCTAGGCTTCACCTTCTCGAGGATGCGATGCAGCGTCAGCGCCGCGCGGCCGAGCGGCAGATTGCTGATGTAGAAGTGGCGGGCACCTGCCACGGTGAGCGCGCGGATCGAGCGCGCACAGATCTCCTCGGCGCTCGCCCCCTCCCCGAACTCGCGCGTGAGTTCCTCGACAGGCACCGGGAGAAAACCCTGCAGCGCGGACAGCGTCCGGGGATTGGCCGAACGGTAATAAAAGACGCCGAACAATCCCGGCAGCGACAACCTTCTGCGCGCGCCTTCTTCGAGGAAGCTCTCCACTCTTCCTTGACTGTGATGCGACACGATCTGGGTCAGGTAGAAGTCCGCGTGCGCGTGCTCTTCGAGAAGGTGTCCGACCTGCGCGGCGGAGTCGGCGTGCGGGTTGGCCCAGCCGCCCAGCGCGAGATCGGGCACGCGGCGCCGGATTTCCTCGCGCAGCTGCCAGGCGTGTTCCACGCAGCGCGAGGGCCCGACGCTCTTGTCGCCCCCGAGAATGACGAGCCCCTCGAAACCGTGATGATGCGCGCGATCCGCATAGGCCAGGCAGAATTCGAGCGGATGTTTGCACGTCAGGAACGGTACGACACCCGACCGCGGCACGTCGGGTCCCAGGTTGATGACAAGGTGACGGATATTGTCTTCTTCCCGTGATCCGACGGCGCTGTCGGTCAGAAACACGAACGTGCCGGCGCGCGTCAGGCTGCGAACCGCGTGATAGGTATCGATCCACGCGTCCCTGCTCTCGGCAGCCACCAGCTCCGCGCGGGGCGGCCGGAGCTCGGCAGCGATCACGGGCTGCCCGGAACGCAATGCATGGACGAGGGTGTTCATGAGGTCGCAGTTGAGCGGTCCGAGCCTTTCGGGTCCGGCGCAAGCCAGACACAGTCGATGACGACAAGCGTCAGGGGGACCAACAATTATACTGAACCTGCATGTTCGGCGCGCTTCGGTCGTTGCCATCCGTTCTTTTCGCGCCCGCTCCGTCACCCGTTGAAGAGCTGGCGAACCTGCGCCGCGCGCTCAACGGCGCGCCGCGGCTGCTCGTGAAGCGAGACGACGCGATTGGATTTGCGTTTGGTGGGAACAAGGTTCGCAAGATGCGGCTGGTCGCGGCCCGTGCGCAGGCTTGTGGCGCCGACACGCTCATCACGTGCGGGGGTGTGCAGTCCAACCATGCGCGAGTGACGGCCGCCGCGGCTGCCAAGCTCGGAATGAAGTGTATCCTCGTCGCGAACGGCAGCGCGCCCGAACGCGCAACAGCCAACGCGCTGCTCGACGGTCTGCTCGGCGCGGACGTTCGCTACGTGGGGACGCGCGACGAGCGCGCGCCGGTGATGGAGAGCGCGGCAGACGAGGTGCGGCGGGCCGGCGGTACGCCGTTCGTCATCCCGCTTGGCGCCTCGACGCCACTCGGTGCGGCCGCGTTCGTTGCGGCGATCGCGGAGCTGGCAGAACAAATCGTCCCGCCGGACATCATCGTGCATTCGACTTCGTCCGGGGGCACGCAGGCAGGACTCGTCGCCGGGTGCACGCTCGCAGGCTGGCCCACTCGGGTGATCGGGATAAGCGCCGACGAATCGTCAGCCGTACTCGAACGCGACATCCGGGCGCTGCTGAGGGGACTGGGCGTTCTTCTCGGCTTCGAGTCCGAGCGTTTCGCGGCGGCATCGGTCATCGTGGATGACGCGTTTGTTGGCGCGGGCTACGGAATGCCGACCGTCGAGTCGCGCGAGGCGATCGCGATGTGCGCCCGGACAGAGGCGCTGTTTCTCGATCCGACCTACACCGGGAAGGCCATGGCCGGCCTCATAGCCCGCGTGCGGCGCCGGGAGTTCGACCCTGGCGCCACCGTGTTGTTCTGGCACACCGGCGGCCAGGTCGCGTTGTTCGCGTGAAACGGCGGGGCAGGGCCGGTCTGCAGGGAACAGGTGGGCAGGTGGCAGGTGGAGTTTTTGTAGCGCAGGCCTCGAGGCCTGCCTCAGCCGCGGCAGGTCGCAGGTAAAGGAGAAGAGTGTCCTCAATTACGTTTCTTGGTGCGGCGCGAACGGTGACGGGATCGAAGTACCTCCTCGATACGGGCGCATCGAAAGTGCTCATTGATTCGGGGCTGTTCCAGGGCTTGAAGGAGCTGCGCGAGCGGAACTGGCAGCCCTTTCCTGTCCCGGCCTCCGCGATTGACGCGATCATTCTGACCCACGCGCACCTCGATCACTGCGGTTACCTTCCGCGCCTGGTCGCCCAGGGCTTCAAAGGCCGGATCTTCTGCACCGCAGGCACGCTTGATCTCTGCCGCATCGTCTTGCCGGACGCGGGGCGCATCCAGGAAGAGGATGCGGCCAACGCCAACCGGCATGGGTACTCGAAGCATGCCCCGGCGCTCCCGCTCTACACCGAAGCGGACGCCTTTCGGGCCGTGTCGCTGCTGCAGCCCGTTGGCTACGACCGGCCCATGCCCGTCAGGGCTGATATCGACGTCGAGTTCATCAATGCCGGCCACCTGCTCGGGTCAGCCTACGCACGTGTGAAGACCGGCGGTCGCACGATTCTCTTCGGCGGCGACCTGGGCCGGTTCGGACGGCCGGTCCTGCCGGATCCCTCGACGATTCCCGAAGCGGACTACCTGCTCGTCGAATCGACGTACGGGAACCGGGTGCACGACCAGGACGACAACGGCGCGCAGTTGGCCGAGGTCATCAACACCACGGCTGCGCGCGGCGGGCGGATCATCATTCCGTCGTTCGCCATCGGCCGGGTCGAGGAGATCATTTACTGGCTGAGGCGGCTCGAGGAGGAAAAACGCATTCCCGTGCTCCCGGTGTTCGTGGACAGCCCGATGGCGGTGGCCGCGCTCGCCCGCTACACGCAGCGCGTGCACGAGCTCGATCCGGAGATGCAGCCGGAGGCGCGCGATCAGAAGGCACCGCACGGCTCCGCCGATCACGACGACTCGAAAGTCGATAGGCAGCGGCACGCCAGGCACGAGCGGGAACTCTGCGTGTTCTGCACCGAGCGGTTCCGGGCGATTTCCACCGCGGCGGAGTCCAAGCAGCTGACGCAGTCGAAGATGCCCGCGATCGTCATCTCCGCCAGTGGGATGGCGACGGGCGGTCGTGTCCTGCATCACCTGAAAGCCGCGCTGCCCGACGCGCGCAATACCGTCCTGTTTGTTGGCTACCAGGCCGCCGGCACCCGTGGCCGCCAGCTGGTGGACGGCCACAAGACCGTGAAGATTCACGGGGAGATGATTCCCGTCCAGGCGCGGGTGGCGCTCGTCGAATCGATGTCGGCGCATGCCGACTCCAACGAGATCCTCCGCTGGCTCGGCGGATTCACGAAGCCGCCGCGGCTGACGTTCATCGTGCACGGCGAGCCCGTGGCGATGGGGGCGTTGAGCGCCACGATTCACGCCAGGCTTGGCTGGGGCACAAAGATGCCGAACCACGGGGAGACCGTGGAGTTGATGTAGATCTCCTGCACCTTTCCGACCGACCCGCTGTGTGAACTCGACGGCAGAGTCTGGCGAGAGCTCAGGAGGATCGCGTACTCTTGACCGCGTGGTCCGAGGCGGACGCACACAGGACTGAGGAACTGATGACCGTATCGGGAATGGCGGTGGGCGACGACGGCAACATGCCGGTGACAGAGGGCGCGAAACCGGCACCCGCCATGGTGTCGCCAGAACCGCCCCCATCCGACCGCAAGTATCTCCTCGAGCGTGTTGATGAAGCGGCCATAGCGCAACTGTACGCGGACGGCTTTACGTCCCTCCCGCTCGACCAGAAGATCCTGATCTGGCACCTCTACGAAGCCGCGCTCGCCGGCCGCGATATCTACTACGACCAGCGCTACGCTCATAACCTCGAGATGCGCGACGTGCTCGAGGAAATCATCACGCATCCCCATGGCATCGAGCAGGAAACACTCGCGGAGATCCTGCGATACACGAAACTGTTCTGGCTGAATACCGGACCGCACAACAACCTGACCGCCCGGAAGTTCGTGCTGAAGTGCTCGCCCGAGGCCCTTGCCGCCGCGGCGCACACCGCTGCGAGTGCCGGCGCACAGTTTTCGCTCGAGGACGGCGAGACGCTCGCCGCCATGCTCCAGCGGTTGCAGCCGCTCTTCTTCGATCCCACGGTTGATGCGATTGTCACGAACAAATCGCCGGGAGACAAAAACGACATTCTGACATCGAGCGCCAACAATCTCTACGTCGGGGTGACCGCGACGGATCTCGAGGGGTTTGTCGAAGAGCACCCCA
>JANNHC010000704.1:0-7005 GCA_031404215.1 Acidobacteriota bacterium | reverse complement strand
AACATGATCGTGGAGAGACTGGCCACGTCGCGCGGCATTCGCTGACAGCTTCCTGACGGAAACCCTTCAGGCCGCAGTCGGAGCCGTTTTGAGGATGCGTGGGGTGAAGCAGGGCGAAGCCCGGCGTTACTTGATCACAGTCACGAGCGACCAGATCTTCGGGATGTTCACCTTCTCGATCGATTGCGGCTGCATCTCTGCCTGGGCGAGGAACGCGGGCAGATCCAGATCCGCCTTGAATCCGATGTGAATCGTGAACGGCGAAATCAGCCGCTCGATCCGCGAGAGGATGGCATTCGGGCTGAGGAAGTGATTGAGCAGGATGATCCGGCCGCCAGGCCGGCATACGCGGCGCATCTCGTGCGCGACCCGAACGGGATCCGGGACGACGCTGATGAGATAGGGCGCGTAGACGATGTCGAATGAGTTGTCGGTGAACTTGAGGTCGGCTGCGTCCATCTGCAGCAGGCGCACATTGCGAATGTCCTTGCGCGCGGCGCGGTCTCTCGCGATTTCAAGCATCGACCCGCTGAAATCGATCCCGGTGACCGTGCAGTTCTTCGGATACAGCGAGAGGTTGATGCCCGTTCCGACGCCCACCTCGAGCACGCGCTCGCCGGGTTGGATGTCCATGCGCTCGATCGCCTGCAGCCGGCCCGGATGGAGGGCGGGCCCGAAGGTGATGTCGTAGACCTTCGCAAGCTTGTCGTAGACACCCTCGACGAAGTCGTTTTCAACGGCCGTCACAGAGAGCGCGCGCGTTGCGGCATCCGACCCCGACACGAGTTCGTCCGACGGGTTGGCTTTGCGATCGAATAAGGGCATCAGAATCCCAAAAATGGCCTAACCATACAAAAATGCCGCCCGATGCAGCGAATTTTTGACTATACCGCGTATGTATGGATGGGGCAAGCGCGACCGGAGGAACGCCTGAGCCAGCGCCGGCCGGCCCGCGACGCTACGCAACGACCGCTTCCATGACGCCGAGCGCGTTTTCGATCGAGTCTCCGGCGGTGGAGATCTGGATTCCCTGGACCAGCGGGCGGATCTCAGCGGCGATCTCGCGCGCGATCGCAAGCCCTTCGGCCGCGGCGCGCCCGCCCGCCTCGGCGCGGCGCATGCGCTCCACGATCGAGTCCGGCACGCGCACGCCGGGCACTTCGTTCGCGAGGAATTCCGTGTGACGCAGGCTCTCGAGCGGAGCGATGGCGGCGAGCACCGGAATCCGGAACCCTTCGATGCGCCGGAGGAAGTGCGCGAGCTCCCCCGCGTCGAAGACGAGCTGCGTGATCGCGAACTCCGCGCCCGCTTCCACCTTGTACTCGAAGCGGCGCAGCTCTTCGTCCGGATCGAACGCCGCGGGATTCGCCGCGACGCCGATATGAAACGCGGTCGGCAGGCCAATGCCCTGCCCGCCGATGTCGGCCCCCCGATTGAGCCGCGTGACCATGTTGGTCAGTCCGATCGAGTCCACGTCGAACACGCCCGTCGCGTCGGGGTAATCGCCAATCTGCGGCGGATCGCCGGTGACGAGCAGCAGGTTGCGCACGCCCATCGAGTGCGCCCCCAGCAGATCAGACTGCATCCCGAGCAGGTTGCGATCGCGGCACGCGTAATGAAGGATCGTCTCGACGCCGGTCTGCTGCTGGATGAGCACCGCTGCCGACAGCGCGCTCATCCGCGCGCCGGCGCGCGGGCCGTCCGGGATGTTCACCAGGTCCACACCGTGGATCCGCAGCTGCCGCGCCTGTTCGACCAGCGCCTCCGCGCGGAAGCCTCGCGGCGGCACCAGCTCCACCGAGACGACGAACGTCCCGCGCGAAAGGCCGTTGGCCATGCGCGACTTCTCGGCCCGGGGGACGGGTGGGACGAGCGGGGCCGAGACCGACGCGCGCCCCGCTCCTGACGACGGGCGGCTCGAACCGGCGGCGGCGGAGCCGTCCGTATTGAGCTGCCGCACGGCCGCCTTGATCTGACGGATGTGCTCGGGCGTCGTCCCGCAGCAGCCCCCGACGAGCCGCACCCCATTGCTGATGAATCGCCGCGCGTACGACGCCATGTATTCCGGCGAGCACAGATAGATGTTGCGACCTTCGATCTCGCGCGGGCGTCCGGCGTTCGGCTGCGCCGACAGCTTGACGGTCGTGACGAGCGCCATCCGCTCGATGGTTTCGAGCATCGCCGCGGGGCCGACGCTGCAGTTCAGACCGACGACCTGCGCCCCGAGGCGCTCGAGGTCCGGCACGAAGGCCTCCGGCGCCGCGCCGTCGAGGCTGTTCCCGTCGTCTTCGGTCGTCACCTGCGCGACAATCGGCAGGTCGCACACACTTCGCGCCGCGCGGATGGCCGCACCAATCTCGTTCACGTCGCGGAAGGTTTCCAGGACGAAGAGGTCCACTCCGCCTTCGACGAGCGCGCGCGCCTGCTCGCGGAAGAACTCCTCGGCCTCGTCGACGCCGGTCTTGCCCCACGGCTCGATGCGAATGCCGAGCGGCCCCATGGCGCCCGCGACATACACCTGATCCCGTGCCGCGTGGCGGGCAATCTTCGCCCCCTGCAGGTTGATCGCGTGGACGCGGTCCGCGAGCCCGAAGGCCCCGAGCTTGATCCGATTTGCGCCGAACGTGTTCGTTTCGATGACGTCGGCCCCCGCTCGCACGTACGCCTGGTGGACCTCCGCGACGAGGTCAGGCTGCGTGATGTTCAGCTCGTCGAACGAGCGGTTGAGGAAGATGCCTTTCGCGTACAGCATCGTTCCCATGGCGCCGTCACAGACGAGCACCCGCTGGTCGATCGCGTCTAGAAAAGAGGGCTTGGGCATGCAACCTTACGATAGAACATGGTACTCCAACGACGGAGCTTCGACGAGGAGGTACGACGCCGACACAAGGTCGAGACACACCGACCGCACGCCCTGCACCTCCGCCTCGGCGAAGCGATGGTGGTGTCCGAACAGGTGCAGCCGGGGCTTCATGGCCGCGAGGATCTCGTTGACGGGCGTCTTGCCGGCGTCGTTCCCGCGAGCGGTCCGAAAGGGTCGCGGCGCTTCGTGCGTGAGCAGCACGTCGATATTCTTCAGGCGTGTGCAGGCCTCGACTTCCCCGCGCACGAAATGACGCCGTCGGTCCGCCAGTTCCGTCGCCTTCGCCGACCCTTTCTTCGGGTGCGGCAGTTCCGCCGCGGGCAAGTCGTACATCGTCGGTGCGAACGTGCCGCCGAGGCCCGCCACGCGCAGGCCCGATACCGTCTGGACGGTCCCGTTTGCAAGGTGATGAAGCCCGGCAGGCAGATCGCCCGATGCGATCCGATCGAAGTTCTCGTTGTTACCCTTGATCCAGTAGATCGGCGCGTCGAGAGACTCGTACCGGCCCTCAGCGTCCGCCACATCACCGACGCAGAGCCAGAACGGAATCTCCGGGTGGCGCCGCATGATGCTGCGCACGCTGGCGAAGTCCCCATGGATGTCGCCCAGCGCGCCAAAGCGCATCGATTACTTGGTCGTGGCTGCCGGAACCAGCAGGTCCTGCTTGTCCCAGATGAAGTCCTTGTTGCTGTAGACGGCGAGTTCGTAGTCCTTGCCCATGAAAATCGCCGACACGGGACACGCCTCTTCACAATACCCGCAGAAGATGCATCGGGTCTTGTGAATCTGGTAGACCTTCGCGTACCGGGGGCCGGCCTGGACCGACCCGTTGTTCTCAGCCGCCTCGAGGTAAATCGCGTCCGCCGGGCAGGCGACGGCGCACAGCCCGCACGCGACGCATTTTTCAAGCCCGTTCTCGTCCCGCATCAATACCTGTTTTCCACGGTATTTCGGGAAGACCGGCACTTTCTGCTCCGGATAATTGACCGTGATGGGCTTCTTGAAAATGTGCTTGAGCGTGGTCGCGAAGCCGATGATGAACGGACGAATCATGGCGCGATCATATATCAGGAATGGCTCGGGGCTCAGGGCTCAAGGCTCACGGCAAGGCTCAGGCCGGGTGCCGCAGCGCGTTATACTGGGACCGATCCGATGCCACAGGCCACGAAAGCCCTCACGGCCGGGCAGTTCCTGCTGACGACGCTGGTCGTCGAGGTGGCCATCGTCGCGGTCCTGTCCACCATGCTCGTGCGATTCCCGTGGTTCCGGCGCATCCTGCTCACAGAGAAGCGGGACTGGCCGGAGCGGCTGATCTTTGCCGCCAGCCTGGGCTTGCCGCTGACGGCCGGCGTGGTCGCGCGCCTGCTGATCAATTATGACGCGGCGGACCTGACGCTTGCCGGCGCGTTCCTCGCGGGGCTGCTCGCAGGGCCGTACGCGGGCGCCATCGTCGGGTCGATGGTCGGGATCCCGCCGCTCATCGCCGGTGAATTCATCGCGCTGCCGTTTGCCGTCGGATGCGGCTTTGCGGGCGGCGGCCTTCGCGAGATCTGTCCGAAGGAAGCCATCTGGCACTTTTCACCGTTGTTCTTCACGGACCTCCATCGCCACGTGTGGCGCCTCGTGCGGCGCTTTCAGATCGACTGGGTGGTGATTCTCCTGGCGGCGCCGATCGGCCTGGAAGTCATCCGACAGACACTCGGTCAACACTTCGGTGAGAAACGGATCTTCTATCTCGCGCCCCCCGACCCTCTCACCGATCCCTCGGCGATGCCGACCGCGTGGTTTCTCTTCCTCATCGTCCTGGCCACGGTGCTCTGCGTAGCGATTCCGATCAAGATCTGGAACAGCGCGCGAATCGAACATCGGCTGCAGGAGCAGGAAAAGCTGCTGATGGCGGCGCGCGTCGAGGCCCTGGCCAGCCAGATCAATCCGCACTTCCTGTTCAACACGCTGACGTCGATCTCCTCGCTGATTCGATCGCAGCCCGAGACGGCCCGCACGCTCATCGTAAAGCTGTCGGGTCTCCTCCGGCGCCTGCTGCGGAGCCAGGAGCATTTCGTCACGCTGCGGGAGGAGCTCGAGGCGATCGACGAGTACCTCGACATCGAGAGCATTCGCTTCGGGCCGAAGCTGCGCATCGAGAAGTCCATCGATCCCGACAGCCTCGACGTCGTCGTGCCCAGCATGCTGCTGCAGCCGCTCATCGAGAACTCGATCAAGCACGGGCTCGCACCGAAGATCGGCGAGGGACGGATCACGATCCGCAGCACCCGGCAGAACGGCCACGCGATCATCGACATCATCGATAACGGCGTGGGTGTGTCGGCCAACCACGCCGATCGCGTCAAAACGGGCGGCATCGGGCTGCGCAACGTCAACGAGCGGCTGCGGGTCATCTACGGGGCGAACTACCAGCTGCAACTCGACAGCGTGCCCGGCGAAGGCACGTGCGCACGGATCGTTATTCCGGAGCTGGTGGCGCCGGCGAAGATCACCGCATAGTACAGATGAGAATCGACAGCCAGACACTGCGCACGATCGTGGTGGACGACGAGCAGCTCGCGCGGGAGGAGCTGTGCTTCCTCCTCGGCCAGATTGAGGACGTCGAAATCGTCGGGCAGGCCGGCAACGGCATCGAAGCGCTCCGCGTCGTCGAGGAGGAAGCGCCGGATCTCGTCATGCTCGACATGCAGATGCCCGGGTTGACGGGCTTCGAAGTGGCGCGGCGTCTCGTGCGGGCCGCGGTCGAAGCGCACTTCATTTTTGTCACCGCCTACGATCAGCACGCCATCGAGGCCTTCGAGGTGAATGCGGTTGACTACTTGCTGAAACCGGTCGAGCCCGGGCGGCTGGCGACGGCGGTCGATCGCGCCCGCCGGCGGATTCAGACCGACCGGCCGCCGGCCAGGACCTCTCCGGCCGACGACATGGAGCGCCTGCTCCAGCTGGTGTCGGAACGTCAGGACCGGCGCGAGCAGCTCGCGCTCAAGGTCGGCGACCGGTTCCTGCTGGTCCAGTCGGACGAGGTGGTCCATGCCTCGGTCGAGGACGATGTGATCACCGTTGTAACGAACAGCTTGTCTGGAACGTCCAACTATCGGACACTAGATGAACTGCAGGCGCGCCTCGACCCCGCCGTGTTCTGGCGGGTGCATCGGTCGCACCTCGTAAACATCAATAAAATCAAGGAAATCGTACCCTGGTTCAGCCGCAACTACATCCTGAAGATGCGGGACGGCAAGGGCACGGAAATCCCGGTGAGCCGATCGCAGACCAAGCGGCTCCGCGAGTATCTTAGGTTATGAGTGATCACTACGACCCGTATGCGCCGCCGCCGATGCCGCTACCGGAGCCTTACAATCTGCCGCAGCGGGTGCCGGTGGCCGACGCCTTGACGGCGCCAGAACCGCTGGTCTCGACCGAGCCGGTCCCCGCGCTTGCCGGCGGTGTCCCGGCGCCGTCCGACAGCCGCCTGGGGATTGACGGCGGGTCGCTCAGGATGGAGCGCGTGGTCGAAGAGATCGTCGCGTGGCTGAAAACGCTCGCGTCGGCGGCGGTCTATGCCACGCTGATCGTGACGTTCGGCTTCCAGGTCGCGCGCGTGGAAGGGCACAGCATGGCGCCCACGCTGGCCGATCAGGATCGTCTGATCGTCAACAAACTGGCCTACCGGATCGGCGAGCCGCACATCAGCGATGTCGTGATGCTCTACTACCCGCTCGATCCGAATAAGTCGTTCGTCAAGCGGGTCATCGCCGAGGAGAACGACCAGGTCCGCATCGTCGACGGCAAGGTGTACCGCAATGATGTCCTGCTCGATGATTCGTTCGTCCCGTCCGACTTCCGCAGCCACGACGACTGGGGCCCCCAGGTGATTCCGGAGGGCTACTATTTCGTGATGGGCGACCATCGCAACAACAGCTCGGACAGCCGTCACTGGGGCTTCGTGCCGAAGAAGTACATCATCGGCAAGGTGCAGTTGCGCTGGTGGCCGGTGCCGCATGGGCGGGTGTTCTAGGACAGGCACGAGGCATCCTCCAGCAAGGCACAGGGCACAAGGCAGAAGTACGAACGCCGTTTGTCCTGTGTCTGCGGTCTGAGCTCTTTGTGGATCGCTACTCCGCCATCACCCGGGTCCT
>JANNHC010000703.1:0-3748 GCA_031404215.1 Acidobacteriota bacterium | reverse complement strand
GACGAAAAAAGACACGGCCTCGCAGAACGGCTTCCGCGTCCTTGGCCTCGGCGATCAAATCCTCGGCGCCCTGACGGCGCTCGGCTACGAAGAGCCCACGCCGGTGCAGCGCGAAACGATTCCGCTGATGCTCGAGGGGCGCGACGTCCTGGCGCAGGCCGCCACCGGGACCGGCAAGACCGCCGCCTTCGCGCTGCCGATGCTGCAAACCATCAGCACCGACACGAAGCGCCGCGTCGCCGGGCTCGTCCTCGTCCCGACGCGCGAACTCGCCATGCAGGTCGCCGAGGCTATCCTCAAATACGGCCGGGCCGCAGGGATCACCGTGCTTCCGCTCTACGGCGGCGCGCCGATGCACCAGCAGATTCGTGCGCTCGAACGCGGCCCCCACGTGATTGTCGCGACCCCCGGGCGCGCCCTCGATCATCTTCGCCGGGGCACGCTGAAGCTCGATCAGCTCGCCACGCTCGTGCTGGACGAGGCGGACGAAATGCTCGACATGGGCTTCGCGGAGGATCTCGAGGCCATCCTCGAGTCCACACCCGCTGCGCGTCAGACGGCGCTCTTTTCCGCGACCATGCCGTCACGCATCACCGCGATCGCCGGACGGCACCTGCGATCGCCGGCACGCGTGACGATCGCCCACGAGAGGCCCGCGGCCGGGAAGCTCCCGCGGGTCCGGCAGGTGGCGTACATCGTCGCCCGTGCGCACAAGCCCGCCGCGCTCGAGCGCGTGCTCGAAATGGAGAACCCGGCGTCGGCGCTGGTGTTCTGCCGGACGCGTCTCGAGGTCGACACGCTGGTGGAAATGCTGAACGCGCACGGGCACAGCGCCGAGGCGCTGCACGGCGGCATGGAGCAGCGGCAGCGCGACCGCGTCATGGCACGCTTCCGCGACGGAACGGCGGAGCTGCTCGTCGCAACCGACGTGGCGGCGAGAGGCCTGGATATCGAGCGGTTATCGCACGTCGTGAACTACGACGTCCCGGCGGCCGCCGAAGCGTACGTGCACCGCATTGGCCGGACCGGCCGCGCAGGACGCGGCGGGACGGCGATCACGCTCGCCGAGCCGCGCGAGCATCGCCTGCTGCGCAGCATCGAGTCGATGACCAAGCAGAAGATTGAGGTCGCGACCGTGCCGACGGTGGCGGATCTCCGGGCGAAGCGTCTCGACATCACGCGCGCGTCCCTGCGCGAACGGCTGCTGGCGGGAGGGCTCGACGGCACCCGCGTGGTCGTCGAATCCCTGGCCGCGGAATTCGATATCGTGGATATCGCGGCCGCGGCAGTTCAACTCGCGCACACCGCCATCGCGGGCGACGGCGACGACCACGAAATTCCGGTCGTGCCCCAGGCGCCGGACGCGCGTGGACCGCGCGGCGACTCGCGGCCGCTCAAATCCGGGCGAGGACGTCTCGTTGACCCCGCCGCGGAGGACGGCGCCAGCGTGACCCGCCTGTTCGTGGGGGCCGGGCGCCGCGCGGGGATTCGGCCGGGCGATCTCGTCGGGGCGATCACGGGTGAAGCGGGCATTCAGTCGCGCGCGATCGGCGCGATTGAAATCGCCGATGGCTTCTCGCTCGTGGACGTGCCCACGGAGATGGCGGACGACATCATCGCGGCGCTGCGCGCGACGAAGATCCGCGGACTCAAGCCCACGGTGAAACGCGACAGCAGCTAGTGTCGCGTCTCAGAGGTCCGTTGTGGACCGAGAGCGGCGATACGGCGCCCGTGGCGTGGCGGCTGGCTCCACAACTCGGCGTCATGCGATAATTGCGCCGTGTTCTACTTCTTCAAGCGCGGTGCCGAAACGGTGCAGTGCGAAGTGCGCTCCGAAGCTGACGGTCCTGGTTACGAGATCGTCATCACGGAGCCGAATGGCGTACAGCGCACCGAGCGATTCGCGACGTCCGAGCAGGTGCATGACCGCTGGGTCGAGCTCCACAAGCACTTCGAACACGACGGATGGTGGGGACCGGCCACACAGGACGGCCGCGGTTGACGGCGCAGGCGCAGTGGCTCTCGCGGCCGAGCCGAGGTGCCCGCAATCGCTGACCCTCCCTCGAGCGACATCGCCATCGTTGGGGCCGGCGCCGCCGGCCTGGCGACGGCAATATTCACCCGCCGCCTGAATCCTTCCCGTTCGGTTCTGCTCCTCGATGGAGCCGCGCGGCCAGGCGCGAAGATCCTCGTCAGCGGCGGCTCACGATGCAACGTCACCAACGCAGCCGTCACCGAGCGGGATTTCGCCGGCGGCAAGCCGACGATCATCCGCCGGGTCCTTCGTGCGTTCTCCCCTTCGGAGACGGTGGAGTGGTTCGCGTCCCTCGGTGTTCCGCTTCACGAGGAGGCGCACGGCAAGCTCTTTCCGGATACCAACCGGTCACGTGACGTGCTCGACGCGCTGCTGCGCGAGGCGCATGCCGCGGGCGTCGTGCTCGCCGCAGGCACGCGGGTCAGCGCCGTTGGACGCCATGGGGACGTGTTTCGTCTCGACACGACCCGTGGGCCGATCGGTGCGGCCCACGTGGTGCTCGCGACCGGGGGACAATCGCTTCCGAAGACCGGAAGCGACGGAGCGGGACTCGAGATAGCCCGCACGTTCGGTCACACCATCGTGCCGGTGACACCGGCGCTCGTGCCGCTGACGGCGCCCGACGATGAGCCGCTGCACCAGGCGCTCGGCGGCGTGGCGCACGAGGTCGAGCTGGCGCTGTGGGTAGACGGAGCGGCCATGCACCGCGTACGCGGCGCGCTGCTCTGGACCCACTTCGGCATGAGCGGGCCGGCCGTTCTCGACATGTCGCGACACTGGCTGAGGGCCCGGCTCAATGGACGCGACGCGCGCGTCACCGTCAGCTTCTCGCCAGGCCACACGTTCGACACCGTCGATGCGCGATGGACCGCGCTCGGCCAGCGCCGCGCGCGCGCGACGCTCCAGAGTGTCCTTTCGGAAATAGTCCCGGCGTCGGTCGCCGCCGCCCTGCTCGGTCAACTCGACCTGGATCCCTCGAGCACGCTCACCCTGCTGTCCCGCTCCGGGCGCCGTCGCCTGTCGCACGCCCTGGTCGAGTGGCCGCTGCCAGTCATGGGGAGCCGCGGCTACAACTACGCGGAGGCCACCGCCGGCGGCATCGCTCTCGACGAAATCGATCCCGGCTCGATGGCGTCGCGCCGCTGCCAGGGCCTGTACCTCGTCGGTGAAATGCTCGATGTGGATGGACGAATCGGCGGTTTCAATTTCCAGTGGGCCTGGTCGAGCGCGAAATCCGCCGCCCGCGCGCTCGCGACACATCGATAGCCCCCGGCATTTGTGGCACCCGTGGTACCCCCGGGCCCCTATGGCAGCAGCTTGACCAGTGCTTCAGTCAGCCGGTGGACGCTGCCTGCGAGGCTGGGGACCGCGGCAATCAACCCGCCGCCAAGCGTTACAGCCAGGGCCAGCGCCGGAACTCTCGCGGAAACCGTGGGGGGCGACTCGGCCAGCAACCGCCGAACGCGACGTTCGAGCAGCGACGGATCGTTCAAAGTGCTCCACGCGGGGGGCGGGGTGGCGGGCATCGCGTCGGCGGATAGCCTGGCCACCTTCACGAGGGCCGACGCGAGATGAACCGCGCGGCCGCGATCGCCTCGCACCGCTCTCCCATCGGCACGCGACTCGGCCACGATGTGCCAATCGCGTTCGAGACGACGCGCGGCGGCCGAATAGCGGAAGACATCCGGTGCGCACAACATCCACCATCGCGCG
>JANNHC010000702.1:0-13424 GCA_031404215.1 Acidobacteriota bacterium | reverse complement strand
TCGTCCATCCCCAGGTTCGAGAGGCGATCGGCTTCCTTGTTGAGGTCGCGTCGGACGTACTCGAATCTCACGTCGCCGAGCTCCGCCACGAGCAGCCGTGCGCGGACGTACAGCGACTGCAGGCCGGGATTCTTGACCTTGTATTCGCCCCGCATCTGTTTCACGAGCAGTTCCGAGTCGGCGCGAATGTGCAGGCGGCGCTCGTTGTGTTCGACGGCCCATCGGAGCGCGGCGAGCAAGCCGTTGTATTCGGCGACGTTGTTGGTGGCAATGCCGAGCGCGCCGTGCAGTTCGTCCACGAGCGTGCCGTCGGCAGACTCAATGCGGACACCGTAACCGGCCGGGCCCGGGTTGCCGCGGGCCCCCCCGTCGATGTAGGCGACAATCATCGACGAATCAGGAGCGCTGGGCGGCGTCGCCAGGCGCCGCGGCTGGCACGAAGTACAGGATGCGAGTGCAGCTGTCGCACTGGTGCAGGCCGTCGTTCCGACGGACCTGGTTGAACATCTGCGGGCGCAGGCGAACGTGGCAGACGGTGCACAGGCCGTCGCGCGCCTCGGCGACCGCCACGCCCTTGCGCCCGTGCGCCACCCGCTCGAACAGTGCCAGCGCGTCGCGCGACAGCTTCGGGACGATGTCGCCGCGCGCCGCGGTCACCCGGGCGAGCTCACTCTCGATGGCGGAGCTCTCGATGGCGGAGCGCTCGGCGTTTAGCACCTTCTGATGGCGCGCCGCCTCGGCCTGCTCGGCCTTCTGCGCCGCTTCGGCTGCTTTCAGTTCAACCGCAAACGTCTCGGCTTGTTCCATGTGTTCGAGCAGCTTGTCTTCGTGCGCCCGCACGTCGTGCTCGGCGACGCTCATCTCCTTCTGCATCGCCTGGTATTCCTTGTTCGTCTTGACCTCCATCAGTTGCCCCTTGTATTTGGACAACCGGCCTTGGACAACGGCCAGCTCCTTTTCGATTTCCCGGCGCTCGGTCTGGGCGGCGGCCGTTCGTTCCTTGACGCGAGTCACGACCGCCACTTTCTCGGCGAGCCGGGCCTCGAGCGCCTGTTGCGCGGCCGGCAGTTCCGCGATGCGCCGCCGCGCGCGATCGGCGGCGAGATCGAGGTCCTGCAGTTGGATGAGGTGTTGGAGGTCTGGGTGCATCTGTTTCTGAAAGCCCGCCTACGCGCTGCGCGCTTCGGCGCGGCAGCCTTCGCCTGAAGCGCCCTCGCCTCATCGTGTGGCTTGCCGAGCCGAAGCTCGCCCGATCCGGAGAGCGAAGGCTGGGCCCACCAGGATTCGAACCTGGGACAGGCCGGTTATGAGCCGGCGGCTCTGACCGCTGAGCTATGGGCCCGCACGTTAGGGTAACAAAAAAAAGGCCGAAGGGGTTGAGCCTTCGGCCTTGTCTTCAAACTATGTCCGCCCTTCGAGGAAGGCGCGGAGCTTCCGGGAACGCGACGGATGGCGCAGCTTGCGGAGCGCCTTCGCCTCGATCTGCCGGATGCGCTCGCGGGTGACCGCGAAGCTCTGACCGACCTCCTCGAGCGTGTGCTCGCTGCCGTCGCCCACCCCGAACCGCATCTTGATCACCTTTTCCTCGCGCGGCGTGAGCGTCTTCAGCACCGAGTCGGTCTGTTCCTTCAAGTTCAGGTTGATGACCGCATCGGAGGGGGATACGACCTGGCGATCCTCGATGAAATCGCCAAGATGCGAATCTTCCTCTTCGCCGATCGGCGTTTCCAGCGAGATCGGCTCCTGCGCGATCTTGAGGACCTTGCGGACCTTCGACACCGGGATGTCCATCCGCTTCGCGATCTCCTCGGAGGTCGGCTCCCGGCCGAGCTCCAGGACGAGCGCCCGCGACGTGCGAATCAGCTTGTTGATCGTTTCAATCATGTGGACCGGAATGCGGATCGTCCGCGCCTGGTCCGCGATCGCCCGCGTGATGGCCTGCCGGATCCACCACGTTGCGTACGTCGAGAACTTGTACCCCCGCCGGTATTCGAACTTGTCGACCGCCTTCATCAGGCCGATATTGCCTTCCTGAATCAGGTCGAGGAACTGCAATCCGCGGTTCGTGTACTTCTTCGCGATCGACACGACGAGGCGGAGGTTGGCTTCGACGAGCTCCTTCTTGGCCTGTTCGGCCTGGACCTCGCCGCGCGCGATCGTCTCGAGCGTCCGCATCAGCCGGTCGGGCGTCTCCTCGAGCTCGTCGGCCATGGCCTTGACCTGGACCTTGAGCTCCCGCTGCTGCCGGAGCAGGTTCTTCTTGTCGTCTTCCTTCAGGCGGCTTTTCTTGTTCTTCGGGTTGACCTGCCGCTCGATATGATCGATCTGCCGCTTCACACGCATCACCGCCTCGACCGACTCCTTGATCTGGTCGATCAGGCGGCGCTTGATGTTCTCGGTGAACTCAATCTTGCGGATGAGCTTCGACAAATCGACGCGCGCCCGCAGGGATTCCCACCGCACCCGACGGTACTTGCGCTTGTCGCGGGTCGTCGCCCCCTTCGCCGTCTTCTCGAGTTTCTCCTTGCACTTCTCGACCGCTTGCCAGCCCTTGCGCACGGCCTCGATCTGCCGCATCACCTGCTTCTTCCGGTCGTCGATTTTTTCGTCGGTGAGTTCCTCGTCCACGAACGTGACGAGCTCGCGGATGCTGCGCTCGTCCGCCTTGAGCGAATCCCCCATCTTGATGATGAGGCGCGCAATCGTCGGCGTGCGCGAGATCGACTTGATCACGGCGAGCTTACCGCGCTCGATCCGTTTCGCGATCTCAACTTCCCCTTCGCGGGTCAGGAGGGGCACGGTGCCCATTTCCCGGAGGTACATCCGGACGGGATCGTTGGTCTTATCGAGCGCGCCGGGCGTGAGATCGAGCTCGATCTCCTCGGCGCCCTCGCCGGTCCGATCGAGCAGCTTGTCTTCCCGGTATTTCTGCTCCGAGTCCACGACTTCAATCCCGGCGCTGCCAAACGTACTGAACAGATCATCGAGCTCGTCAGCCGACGTGATGTCGGCCGGGAGGAGTTCGTTGACCTCGTCGTACAGCAGATAGCCTTTTTCCTTGCCGATAGAGATGAGCTGTCTCACCTCATCGTATTTTTCTTCGATCGACAACGGCATGTCCTCCTACAGCTCCGTGCTTCCGTTCTCTACGAACGACTTTCCACTTCAATGAGGGATTCCCGCCGGTGCAGCAGCGCCTGCTTTCGAACGAGCAGGGCATCCATGCGGCCACTTTCGGCGGCGGGCCCGAGCTCCTGCAGCCGGCTGAGCTCCCTCTGGATCTCGGCCAGCTCGCGATCCACGCGTAGTTTCTTGAGCGCCCTGACGCAATCCACGGCGGCGGCCGGGGAGTCGGCCTGCCGGCAGATTTCCTCGATCACGGCAGTTTCCCCCTTGCTTAGACGCTCGACGAGCGTCCGAGGTATGGAATCTGCCGGCCATGCCTGCAGGGATCGCGCCTGCTGAAGGATACCGGCCGCCGAGAGCGCGTGCAGATCTCCGTCTTCCACCTCCGCCAGCGCCCCCATGGCAGTGGCGGGATTCTTCATGATGGCCCAAATCAGGCCGCGCTCCGCGGGTTTGATCTGTCCCATCGAGGGCAGGGCCCGATCCTCGACGACTGTCTGACGCTGCACCGCCGCCTTGCGGATCTCGGTACGCACAACCTCTTCCGTAATCCGCGCCTTGTGCGCCAGCCTGTCCGCAAACTGGTCACGGGCCGCCGCGTCGGGGATCCGTGCCGCCACGGTGAGCATCGCGTTCAGGAATTCCCTCCGGCTGTCGTCCTGCGAAAAATCGTGTCCTGCCGCCGCCCGGTCGAGCAGATACTCGAGATACGGGCGTGAATTGCGCAGTTTCTCCTGGTACGCCGACCCTCCGGCCTTCCTGATGAACGTGTCGGGATCATCCCCGGCGGGCAGCGTCGCGACGTTGACCTGGAAGCCCTCTGCCACCAGCAGCTCGGAAGACCGCGCCGCGGCTCCCTGTCCTGCCGCGTCGGGATCGAAGCTGAGGACGACTTTCGACGTGAAACGTTTCAGCAGCCTGGCCTGCGCGGGCGTCAAGGCGGTGCCGGACGAGGCGACCGCGTTGGTAATGCCTGCCTGGTACGCCTGGGCGAAATCGAAGTACCCCTCCACCATGACGGCATGTTTCGCGCGTGCCATCGCGGCTTTGCTGAGATGCAGCCCGTACAGCGTCCGCCCCTTCACGTAAATCGGAGTCTCCGGCGAATTCAAGTACTTCGGCTGTTGACCTTCCTCCATCGCCCGTCCGCCGAAGGCCACAATCGCGCCGTTGTCACGATGGATCGGAATCATCAGCCGGTTGCGGAACCGGTCCAGAACCGTTCCCGCGTCCCGCTGGAGCACGAGGCCGCTTCGGAGCAACAGCGGCAGCGCGAACCCCTCTTTGAGGAGCCGTGCCTGCAAGCCTTCGCGTGACGCCGGGGCGTATCCCGCGCCAATCTGCTCGATCGTTTCCGCGGTCAACCCCCGGTCCTTCAACTGCCGTCGCGCGGCCGCGCCCGCCGGCGTCGCGAGCTGGTCGCGGAACCACGCCGAGGCGACCTCGTGCGTCTTCAGCAGCGAATCGCGATCGCGCTGTTCCTCGACGTCCTGCTTCGAGTCTTCCGGCTCGGGCACCGCCAGGCCGACGCGGCCGGCGAGCTGTCGAACCGCCTCGGGGAACGTGACCTTGTCAAAGAGCTCGACGAACTTGATGACATCGCCGCCGACGCCGCACCCGAAACAGTGGAAGAACCCCTTGTCGCCCATCACCTGGAACGAGGGGGTCTTCTCACCATGGAACGGACACAGCCCCTTCCACGCGGTGCCGCTCCGACGAAGCGGCACTCGTTCCTGCACGATCTGCACGTTTTCCGCGTGCGATTTCAGGTCGTCGATGAACGACGCTGGAAACAGAGCCATGGGTTCATCATGTATTGCTGATTTTTCGATTGGAGAATGCTGATTGAACCGGCCTGGCAATCATCAATCATCAATCAGCAATTCGTTCATTCCTTGAGTTCCACCACCGTGGCCCCGCCGCCCCCCTGATTGTCCGGCGCAGGACCGAAGTTCGCGACGAAGGCATGCGTCCGCAGGAACTCCGCGATCCCACGCCGCAGCTGTCCGGTTCCGTATCCATGGATGATCCGCACGGATTTGAGCTCGGCCAGCAGCGCGTCGTCGAGAAACTTCTCGGCGCGTCCCACCGCCTCTTCGACGTGACAGCCAATCAGGTTCAGTTCGGTCAGCGTTCCTTCGCGCGGGCGCAGGTCCACGCTGATGCGTACCCGTCCCGGCTGCGCGTTCATGGCGGCCGCCGGGGTCACGACCCGCAGTTCGTCCACGCGCGCCCGCAGCCGTTTGCCGCGCACGTCCACTTCGGCTTCCCGCTCGTGCAGGGCCTGGACGACCCCTTCCAGCCCGAATGCGCCGACGAGTACGCGATCGCCAATCGCGGGCGCCCGTCCAGGTTCGATCCGCGCCGCGGGGGCCTGTTCCTCCGGCTGCGACGGCGCGCGCAGGCGTTGTCCGATGGCCTCGATGGCCGCCCTGGCATCGGCGCGAGCCGCCCCCGTCTCGCCGGTCGGAATGACGAGACGCGGCGCGACCCGCCGTTCCGCATCCGTCGCCAGCGCGTCGGTCCGGGTTTTCAGCGCATCGACGACGGCGTCGATCTCGCGGCGGGCGTCGCGGAGCCGCTCCTCGATGCGCTCATCGAGACGGCGCTTGAACGTCTCTTCCCGGTTCCGCAGTTCCTGCTCGCGCGACTGCAGCCTGGCGCCTGTCTCAGCCAGCGTGTCACGCTCACGCGCGGCAAGCCGGCGCTCGTGGTCGAGCGCCTGCACATCGCGTTCGATCTTGGCCAGGTGCTCGGCCAGCTGTGACTCGCGCGCCGTCCGATACGCGCGCGCCTGTTCGACGACGTCGGCCGGCATCCCGAGGCGGTTCGCGATCTCGAGCGCCAGGCTGCTGCCCGGGGATCCGTAATTGAGCCGGTACGTCGGGGCGAACGTCTGCGGATCGAAGCCAAAGCCTGCGGCCATCACTCCTTCGGTCGTCGAGGCGTAGGACTTCAGCGCATCGTAGTGCGTGGTCGCGATCACCATCGCCCCGCGGCGTCGGAAGTGATCGATGATGGCCATCGCGAGCGCCCCCCCCTCGAGCGGGTCGGTGCCCGCGCCCGCTTCGTCGAGCAGCACGAGGGCCGGCTGCGTCAACGCCTTGTCCATCGACACGATGCTCGCGATGTGCGCCGAAAACGTGCTCAGGTTCGCCGAGATCGACTGTTCGTCGCCGATGTCGGCGAACACGCTGCGGAACACGGGAATTTGTGACCCGCCCGCCACCGGAATCAGCAGGCCCGCCTGCGCCATCAGCGACAGCAATCCGGCCGTCTTGAGCGCGACGGTCTTGCCTCCGGTGTTCGGGCCGGTGATGACGAGCACACTCACCGGCGGGGCCAGCAGGACATCGACGGGCACCGGCTCGCGAGTCGCGATTCGCGGTTCGGTGTCGTCCGGAGATTCCTCGCTCAGGCGGCGCCGCACGGCCGGAATGAGGAGCGGATGCCGCGCCGCCCGGAGTTCCAGCCGGCCGTCCGTCGCGATCGCCGGCTCGGTCCCACCCACGACGATCGAAAACTGCGCGCGGGCCTGCAGGACGTCGAGCTCCGTTGCCGCCGCGACGGTGCAGTCGAGATCGACGCGGCGCATGCGGAACGCATCGGTCAGTCCAAGCAGAATCCGCCGGACCTCTTCCGCTTCCTGCTGTTCGAGCGCCACGATGTCGTTGTTGATCTCAACGGTGCTGAGCGGCTCGAGAAACAGACTCGCGCCGCTGCCCGAGCTGCCGTGTACGATTCCCGGGATCGCGGAGCGATGCTCGGATCGAACGACGAGCACGTATCGTCCATTGCGGTCCGTGACGATCTGCTGCTGCAGGTATTTCGACGTGTCCTTGCCGCGAAGATACGACTCGAGCGTGCCGCGCAGGCGGGTCCGGTGTTTCCGCAGGCGATCCCGGACGCTTCGCAGCTCCGGGCTCGCATCGTCCAGGACCTCGCCGGCTGGATCGATCTTGCGGCGGATGTCCGCGATCTCGGCTTCGAACGACGCGGAGGAATCCGCGATCGCGCGAAGAAGCGGAAAGGTGGCGCGTGCGCGGCGGATCGACAGGCAGGCGACCTCCACCGACGCGAAAAACGAGCCGAGCGCCAGCAGGTGGCCAGCATCGAGGGCGCGTCCCTCGACGGCGAGCGAGCCGAGGATCGCATCGAGATCCGCGGGAGCGTGGAGACCGATCGGGGTGTCCGCGAGAAAGCGTACGGTCTCCGACGTCGCGGCAAGTGAGGCAGAAACCGCGCGCGGCTCCGTCTGAGGCTCGAGCAACGCCAGGCGTGCCGCCCCCGGCGGGGTCAAGGCAAAGCGGCGAACCGCTTCGACAATGCGATCGAACTCGAGGGCCCTCAGGGCGCCAGCATGCATCGGGCTGAGTAGGGATGAATGACCCGGGGACAGGGCAATCCGTAACTATACAATAAAGGTTCTACCGGGTTCTACCGGGTTCCGCTGGAGTGCGGTTCTACAAGGTTCTTGCCGGTTTCGGCAGGTCTCTGCTGGGTTGGAACCCTGGAGGACCCGTCATCAGGGAAGATGGTTGATGGCGCTGGCCACGGCGGCGGCGCCAAATCCGTTGTCGATGTTCACCACGGAAACTCCGCTTGCGCAGCTGTTTAGCATCGCCAGGAGCGGGGTGATTCCGCCGAAGCTGGCGCCGTAGCCGACGCTCGTGGGGACGGCGATGACGGGTGCGTCGATCAGGCCACCCACGACGCTTGGGAGCGCGCCTTCCATGCCGGCGACCGCGATCACGACGTGGGCGGCTTCGAGACGCGCGTGTTCGGACAGCAGTCGGTGCAGTCCCGCGACGCCGACATCGTACAGCCGATCCACCGTATTGCCCATGATTTCGGCTGAAATGGCCGCCTCTTCGGCGACCGGCAGATCAGCGGTCCCGGCCGCTGCTACGAGGATCGTGCCACGTCCCGGGGGCATCGTAACGGTGTGCAGTGTAATGGTTCGCGCCAGGTCGTGGAATGACACGTCAGGGAGCCGCTCGCGGACGGCCTCGTACGCCTCGCGAGTGGTGCGCGTGACGAGCAGGTTGTGCCCGGCCGCGACGATCCGCTCGGAAATCGTAGTGATTTGCTCTGCAGTCTTGCCCGGACCGTACACAACCTCGGGAAAGCCCTGCCGGATGTCCCGATGACGATCGATGCGGGCGAAGCCCAGATTCTCGTACGGGGACTGGCGCAGATATTGTAAGAGCTGATCGTGCGCCAGCTCAAGTGTAACGGCGCCCGACCGCACGTCGTTGAGCAAGTCGCGAAGTTGAAGGCGGTTCATCGGGCCGACGGATCGGGTGTCGTTGATCTGCGTGGCAGCAGAGCTGTAATATTATCGTTTGGGTTACGTGACGGATTCATTCCTCTATGACGCCTGTTGAGACACTGATCCTCGTCCTCTACTTCTTCGTGCTCAGCATTCTGGCGATTTACGGCTGGCATCGCTACTACCTTGTGTATCTTTACACGAAAAACAAGGACCAGGCGCCGCTCACGCCGCCAGCGCCGGAGGTTTGGCCCCGCGTTACCGTACAGTTGCCCATTTTCAACGAAATGTATGTCGCGGACCGGTTGATCGATGCCGTCTGCGAGATGGACTATCCCCGCGAATTGTTCCAAATCCAGGTGCTCGACGATTCCACGGACGAGACGACGTCGATTGCCGAGTTGGCCGTGCGTCGCCATGCGTCACGCGGGTTGGACATTCACTACTTGCACCGTGTCGATCGGACGGGGTACAAGGCCGGCGCACTTGAAGCGGGCCTGGCCGAGGCGACCGGCGATTTCATCGCGATCTTCGACGCGGACTTCATTCCGCCACACGACTTCCTGCAGAAAACGCTGCCGCACTTCTCAACCGACCCGCGAGTCGGGATGGTCCAGGCGCGATGGGGGCACATCAACCAGGATTACTCCCTCCTCACCAAGATTCAGTCGATGCTCCTCGACGCCCATTTCGTGCTCGAGCACGGCGGGCGCAACCGCGCGGGATGCTTTTTCAATTTCAACGGCACCGCGGGCGTGTGGCGGCGCGAGGCCATCGCGTCGGCCGGAGGGTGGCAGCACGACACGTTGACCGAAGATCTCGACCTCAGCTATCGCGCCCAGCTTGCCGGGTGGCGCTTCGTCTTTCTTCAGGACGTCGTGTCCCCCGCTGAAGTGCCGGTCGAAATGAACTCGTTCAAGTCGCAGCAGCACCGCTGGGCCAAAGGCTCGATCCAGACGTGCATGAAATTGCTGCCGCGCATTCTCCGCTCGAAGCAGCCGCTCTCGGTGAAGGCGGAAGCCTTCTTCCACCTGTCGGCCAACTTCAATTACCTCTTGATGTCGCTGTTATCGATCCTCATGTTCCCCGCGATGTGGGTCCGGTACAACATGGGATGGTCGGAGATGCTCATCATCGACGTCCCGCTCTTCTGTGCGGCGACCCTGTCGATTGGCGTGTTCTACGTGAAAGCGCAGCGCGAGCTCTATACCGACTGGCGCCAGCGGCTGAAGTACCTGCCGTTCCTGATGTCGATCGGCATCGGTCTCTGCGTCAACAATACCCGTGCCGTCCTCGAAGCGCTCTTCCACAAGCAGAGCGTGTTCGCGCGGACGCCGAAGTACGGGATCGAACGCGACAGCGACGAGTGGGTCGGCAAGAAATACCACCAGTCCGTCGGCGTGCAGCCGCTCATCGAGCTCGCGCTCGGTCTGTATTTCAGCGCCACGGTCTTTTACGCGCTCGTGAACCAGATTTACGCGACGCTTCCGTTCCTCATGCTCTTCCAGATCGGCTTTCTCTATACGGGCCTCCTCTCAATCCTCCAGCAGTACACCGGCGAGAGCGTCATGCTCAAGGCGCCGGAAGTCGCGAAATAGGGCTCGGGATTCAGCCGATTCAGGGCTACCCTGAGCCCTGAGCCTTATTGATATGATTGCGTCATGACGACGGAAGCAAAGCCGAAGGCAGGATTGGAAGATGTCGTGGCGGCCTCGTCGGCCATCTGTTACCTGGATGGCGATCGCGGCGTGCTCGCGTACTACGGATGCGACATCCATGATCTGGCGCGCGCCGTGTCGTTCGAAGAAGTGTGCTTTCTGCTGTGGCACGGCCGGCTCCCGAATCGTGGCGAGCTCGGGGATCTCCAGTCACAGCTCTCCGCCGCCCGTCCGTTACCGGAGCCGATCCTGCGGCTGATGAAACAGCTGCCGGCGTCGGACGGCATGGACATGCTGCGGACCCTGACATCGGCGCTCGGCCAGTACGATCCGGAAACAGGGGATCACTCGCAGGCGGCCAATGACCGCAAGGCCGTGCGTCTGACCGCGCAGCTCGGAAGCCTCGTCGCGACCTATGGGCGCATGCAGGCAGGCGGCGGCCCGCTCCAGCCTGATCCGGCGCTCGGGCATGCCGCAAACTTCCTGTACATGCTCACCGGAAACCGGCCGAGCGCGCTGGCGATCCACGCGTTTGACGTGGCGCTCGTGCTGCACGCGGACCATGAACTGAACGCCTCGACATTTGCCGCCCGCGTGGCCGCTGCGACGCTGACCGACATGTATTCGGCCATCGTCGGGGCCATCGGCGCTCTGAAGGGGCCGCTCCATGGGGGTGCAAACGCCGACGTCATGCGTTTGCTGATTGAAATCGGGCCGGACGCCCCGCCCGAGCGCATCGACGATGCGATCCGCGGCAAGCTGGCGAAGAAGGTCAAGATCCCGGGTTTCGGCCATCGTGTGTACCGCACCGAAGATCCCCGCGCGACGCACCTGCGTCGCCTGTCGAAGGAATTGGGCGAGCACGCCGGAAATACCCGCTGGTTCGAGATGTCGCGGCGGATAGAAAACCTCGTCAAGACCGAGAAGAAACTGAATCCGAACGTCGATTTTTATTCCGCCTCGACCTACTACACGCTGGGAATCCCGATCGATCTGTTCACGCCGATTTTCGCCGTGAGCCGCATTTCCGGGTGGACCGCGCATTGCCTGGAGCAGTACGCGAATAACCGCCTGATTCGTCCGCGCACCGACTACATCGGCCCGCCGTACCCGCAGCCGGTCCTGCCGCTCGAACAGCGCTGAGGCTCTGGAGGGCTCAGGGCCAGGGCGCAGGGACGAAGAAAAAATTGTTCGTCCATTTTCCGGTAGCGCACAGGAGATGGGTGCCCGTATTCTCGTGCCCATGATGATGCTGCCTTCGAACGACGAGATGTATCGGGCCCTGGTTGAGCGCGACCGGTCCTTCGAAGGGTTGTTCTTTGCCTGCGTGCGGACGACCGGAATTTTCTGCCGGCCGACGTGTTCTGCGCGGAAACCCAAGCCGGAGAACGTCGAGTTCGCGCCGACGATCCAGGAAGCGCTGCATCGCGGGTATCGTCCCTGCCTCGTGTGCGATCCCATGGCGTCGGCGGCAGCCGCACCGAACTGGCTCGCGCCGCTCGTGGACGAGATGCTGCGGCAGCCGGACCTCCGCCTGCGGGACGATGACTTGCGCGTGCGCGGCCTGGATCCCGTGCAGGTACGGCGGACGTTCAAACGCAGCTTCGGGATGACGTTTCAGGCCTACCAGCGCGCCTGCCGTCTCGGTACCGCGATGCGCGCCCTGCGCGATGGCTCGCCGACGCTCGACGCGGGTCTCGAGGCCGGGTTCGAGTCCGACAGCGGGTTCCGCGCGGCGTTCGCGCGCGTGTTCGGCGAAACCCCGGGCGCCGCGCGCGAGACGGCGCTCCTGGCGGCCACATGGATCGAGACGCCGCTTGGACCGATGCTCGCCGTCGGCGGGGACCACGGTCTCGAACTGCTCGAGTTTGTCGATCGCCGCGCGCTCGAGACCGAGCTTCGCGAGCTGCGCCGCTCGCTGGGAGGCGCCATCGTTCCGGGCGACCATGCCATCCTTCGGCAGGCACGCGACGAAGTTCGAGAGTATTTTGACGGGCAGCGCCAGGTGTTTACAATCCTCCTCCGTCAACGGGGTTCCGACTTCCAGCTCAAGGCGTGGTGTGCGCTCAGCCGAATCCCCTACGGCGAAACGCGGAGTTACGCGGACATGGCGCGCGAGGTGGGATCTCCCGCCGCGGTCCGGGCGATCGGGCGCGTCAATGGCCAGAACCGCATCGCAATCATCGTCCCCTGCCACCGCGTGATTCGATCGGACGGGTCGTTGTGCGGGTATGGCGGGGGCCGGTGGCGCAAGCACTGGCTGCTCGAACACGAGCAAACACGAATCTCGAAGGACTCCGTCAAACCGGCTGATTTCTAAGACGGTTGCGCACCGTGAGGCAGGGCTGAAGCCCAGCGCCACATCGCTCATCACTGATCGCGGATCGCGCAGGCTCGAATCGATTCGCGAGCCACCAGCCGCAAGCTGCGACCCCGAACAACTCCTGCGAATGCTATAATTTGGCTGTTCCTGGCCCCCTAAGTCATTCATGGATCAGCGCTTTATACGTAACTTCTCCGTTATCGCCCACATCGACCACGGCAAGTCCACGCTGGCGGACCGCTTCCTGGAGATGACCGGCGCTCTCCAGCCCCGCGAAATGGAAGAGCAGGTGCTCGACTCGATGGACCTCGAGCGCGAGCGCGGCATCACGATTAAGGCGCACGCCGTCCGCCTCACGTACCGGGCGGACGACGGCAACGACTACGTGCTGAACCTGATCGACACCCCCGGGCACGTGGACTTTTCCTACGAGGTCACTCGGTCGCTGGCCGCCTGTGAAGGGGCGCTGCTGCTCGTCGATGCCTCACAGGGGGTCGAGGCGCAGACGCTCGCCAACGCCTATCTTGCGGTTGATAACGGGCTCGAAATCATTCCCGTCATCAATAAAATCGATCTCCCCGGCGCACAGCCGGACGAGGCAAGGCGGCAGATTCAGGACATCGTCGGCCTGGATTCGAGCGGGGCGATTCTCGCCAGCGCGAAGGAAGGCACAGGCGTCCACGAGATCCTCGAAGCCATCGTCAAGCGCCTGCCGGCGCCGGAGGGAGATCCCGATGCGCCGCTGAAGGCCCTGATCTTCGACTCCTGGTACGATCCGTATCGCGGCGTCATCATCCTGACGCGCGTGATCGACGGCGTGATTCGGGCCGGGATGAAGATCCGCCTGATGGCGCTCGGCCAGGAGTACATCGTCGATCAGGTGGGGGTGTTCTCGCCCAAGCCGGTGGCCGCCGAGGCGCTCGGTGTGGGGGAGGCGGGATTCATTTTCGCCGGCATCAAGACCGTCAGCGACGCCAAGATCGGCGACACCATTACGGACGCGACCCGGCCCGCGATCGAGCCGTTTCCCGGCTTCAAGGAAATG